>CACZTG010000123.1 GCA_902783995.1 uncultured Ruminococcus sp.
GGAGTGAAGGCATTTAACAAAATCGCCGTCATCGCCAAGCATATCAAGAGCAATATTACCCATTCTTGTCATAATGCTCATATTAAGAACAACGTAAATGCTGTCTGTAAGCTCTATGCCGACTTTGGAAAACGGCGAGCCGTAAACACCCATAATATAGGGGACAATATACATTGTTCTGCCTTTCATAGAGCCATCGTAAAGTTTAGAGAGCATTGCGTATGCCTCGGACGGTTCAATCCAGTTGTTTATGGGACCTGCTTCCTCACGTGTCGGAGTACAGATAAAAGTTCTGTCCTCAACTCTCGCGACGTCGTTTTCCGCGGTTCTGTGGTAGTAGCAGCCCGGAAGCTTTTCGGGGTTAAGCTTTATCATTTCACCTGTAGAAACGGCTTCGGCGGCAAGCTCGTCAAGCTGTGACCGGTCGCCTGTAATCCATACAACATTTTCGGGTTTAACAAGAGCCTTCATTTCATCAAGCCATGTTAAAACTTTTTGATTTTTCGTCATTTCTGTTTCCTCCTATTTATAAATAAAAAAATTAATGCGACGGGATAGACAATTTATTAACAATTCTAAAAATAAAAAATTACCCTATATACGATTATTCTGTTTAAAGCTGTAAAATCCTTCTTTTTTTGTAAATATTTTAAAAGTTTTTTTCAAAAAACTCCGTTAAATTTGCGTAATCCTCAAGTGACAGGGCTTCGCCTCTTATTTTAGGTGAAAAACCAAGGGCGTTAAGTGCTTCAAGAGTTTGTTCTTTTGGTATTCCCGCACCGGCGAAAAGGCTGTTTTGAAGAGTCTTTCTACGCAGCGCAAAACCGCCTTTAATAAGCCTGAAAAGCATTTTTTCGTCCGAAACCTTTACGGCAGGCTCGTCTAAAATTTTAAGATGTACAACTGCGGAATCAACCTTTGGCGGCGGCATAAAACAGCTTGAAGGGACAATCCGTGTAATTTCCGCTTTTGCACGGTAACTCACGGCAAGCGTGATAGCGCCGTAGTCTTTGCCGCCGCTTTTTGCCGTCAGCCTTTCGGCAACTTCTTTTTGTACCATAATTGTAATTGATGATATTATATTTTTATTTTCAAGAAGCCGCATAAGTATCGGGGTTGTTATGTAATAAGGAAGATTCGCGGCAACCTTGATTTTTTTATTTGTATTGCCAAACAGGTCAAGAACATCTGTTTTCATAAAGTCTGCATTTATAATCTGAACATTATCAAAACCCGACAAGGTTTCGTTGAGAATGGGCATTAGCGAGCTGTCGATTTCAACAGCTTTCACGTTTGCTCCTGTTTCGGCAAGCTTCCTTGTAAGCACACCTATTCCGGGACCGATTTCAAGGACAAAATCGTCTTTTTTTATATCGGCACAGCGCACAATGTCATTTAAAACCTCCTCGTCCGTAAGAAAATTCTGTCCGAGAGATTTTTTGAAATTTTTGTCATATTTTACCATAATCCGCCTTATTTCGGACGGGTTTGTAAGATTGTACATAACGTTCACCTTGCTTTTTAAATGTGTAAAAAAAGCAGCGCAAGCTTTTTTGCGCTGCCTATTTTAATATATTTTTAACTTAATATATACACTCTCATTCGCCTTACGCCGTTTGCCGCGCATTCGGCATATGTCGGATACCACATATCAATTATATTGCCCTTTATTGAGCCTCCTGTATCCGCCGCAATCGCGTAGCCGTAATCGGGCTTGCCGTCAAGCGACTGAACATATACCTTTGTGCCGAGAGGAATTACCCGAGGGTCAACCGCAATCAGACCTCTCTGAGTTGCCATACCTGTTGCTGTTCTTCCGTGAATATCGTAAGAATAAGCCTTGCAGTCAATAAAGCTGCTTCCGGCGAAAGTAGAGGCAGCGTCCGCCACACCGGAATTTGTACGAGGAGCGGAAGCCGCCGCACCGGAATTTGTGCGGGCTGCGGAAGCTTTTCCGCGGCTTACGGGAGTTATGCTTTTTGTACCGTATTCTACAATTTCATCTGTCGGCTCGGTTACAACACGCTCACCGACAAAAACCTTTTCGGTTTCTTCGCCGTTTGTTACGGTAACGTTGTAAACCACTTCTTTTTCACCGTTTATACCGTTTTGCTTAACCCTGGATTCGCCTCTTTCCATATCGGGGTTAGGCACGTTTTGTTTGCCAAACGGTATAATTTCCGTTTCAACATAATCAACCTTTGAAACTCTTGATATGTTAACGCTCATTCCTTTATTAATAACAGTATCAAGAGAGGGATTTACCAAATCATATTCACCAAGAATTACACCTTCGCTTTTTAAAAAAGCGTCAACCGTTTTTGAAACGGTTTTTACGGTAAAGCTTTCTGTTCCTATAACAAAAGGCACATCAAAAGCGTGTTTAACCGTAATAGTCATATTTGTGCTTAAATCGCTTGTAAGCGGCGGCACAATTTCATCATTTTCGTCTATTGCTATGTCATTTTGCTTTAATACCGACTCAACAGAAGTTGCCCATGTTTTAAATGTCATGTCTTTTCCGTCAACATTCAATGTTACTGTTTTTATCTGAGCAAATGTCGAAATTGCAAAAACGGCAGCACAGACTGCGAACATTGCGAAAACGGCAGTTTGCCTTTTTACACCCCGCAACGCACGTAATACGTTTGTTACCATTTGAATTTCCTCCATTTATATTTTTTACGAGTACCACAACATTACCTATTTTACCATATTTTTTAGATTATGTCAATTTTGAAAAGCACTGTTTTATTATATGCCGAATTTACAAAAATATACATTTTTAATTTATTTTTGGCTTCAAACGTAAAATCTTAAAGTTTAATTTTATAAGAAATTTTATATATTGCCATAAAAACATACAAATATTAACAAAAAATATTGACGTATAATGTGCAAATCGCCGAAAATAAAATTACCTATTTATATTTGGACGGTTTAATAGTATAATTAATATAGTAGTTTTATGAATTGGAGCAGTATGTATGATAAAAAAAGAAGAAGGAAAGGTTCATTTTATAGGTGTCGGAGGCATAAGTATGAGCGCGCTTGCCGAGATACTTCTTTCAGAGGGATATAAGGTTTCCGGTTCGGACCGCAACAGCAGTCCTCTTACCGATGCGCTTATAGAAAAAGGGCTTGAATTTTACGAAGGACATTCGGCAGAAAACATTTCACCGGATACCGCGCTTGTTGTATATACGGTTGCCGTAAAATACGATAATCCGGAGCTTGTCGAAGCCAGAAGCAGAGGGATTACGGTTATACCGCGTTCACGTCTTCTCGGAGATATAATGAGTAAATATAAATATCC
>CACZTG010000124.1 GCA_902783995.1 uncultured Ruminococcus sp.
AAGAAGAGCAAAAAAAGCGGAAATACGTTTTTTGTTCATTGTTAATCGTCCTTTCAAGGTTTTGCTTTTATTCAATCACGCAAAGGGGCGTACCGGATTCAACGGTCGCGCCTTTTGAGGTAAGTACCGTAACTTTTCCGTCCGCCGGAGCCATAATTTCGTTTTCCATTTTCATGGCTTCAAGTACCATAAGCACATCGCCCTTTTTAACAGACGCGCCGTTTGATACCTTAACGTCAAGAATCGTACCCGGCATCGGAGCCGAAACCTTTTCTCCGCCCGAGGGCGCCGTCAAAGTAGCCGGAGCTGCCTGCGCCGCGGGAGCTGCCGCCGCATCTCCTTCAACCGTTTCAAGTGTAATTTCATATTTTGTTCCGTTAACGTTTACAATATACTTTTTCATTTTTAAATCTGTCCTTTCTTTATTGACAAAAGTTGTTTAAAGTTTTTTTACGGAAAGAATACGGATACCGTTTATATCCTTCCCCATATCCTCCGCGATTGCCGCGGAAACAGCGGCAATAAATTCCTGTTTGTTCGGTATGTTTCCGCTGTCCGAAGGTATAGCAGCAGAATTGTTTTTCGGTTCTTCTTTAATCAGCGCAAGGCACACCGCGCCCATAATTTTACATATTAAAATTATACTGATAAGCCCAACAAAAACCGTTCCGATACCTATAAGACATGAAATCATTGTTTCGCCGAAATTAACAGCCAAAAGCATAAAAATCCTCCTTTCGATAATAAGGAATATATATTAAAATCAAAAAATTTCCAATGATATTATATCACTTAAAATCCCTTTCGTCAACCGTTTTGCGGTATGAAATAAAATTTTGTGAAATACTTAACATTTATGGACTCCCATCGGCTTATTTTTTGTTGTTTTTTGTATTAAAATTTATATGTAATCAAAAAAAATTTAATAAACACTTGCAATTATGCCGATTTATGGAGTATAATATATAATAGGTCACTTCTAAAAATTCTCGTGCATTCATCTTGCGGGATCTTTTTCCGTCATATTTTACAAAAATGCTCGTAAATACACAAAGTATTCACTTCGCTTTTTGTTTCATCTGACGAAAAAATCTCTTCGCAATCTAAATACGTCGAATATTTAGAGGCTCCCAATGATGAATTTTATCCGGAGGTGCGGTTTTGGATATAAATATTAACGGAATGAATGTTCATTACGAAGTAAGCGGAAGCGGAAAAGCTGTGATTATTCTTCACGGCTGGGGCGCAAGTCTTGAAGTTATGCGCCCCGCGGCAGAGTGTTTTAATGAAAAAATGAAGGTTTATAATCTTGACCTTCCCGGTTTCGGCGGTTCCGACGAGCCTGCGGGCGATGACTGGGATATATATTCCTATGCCGGTTTTATCGCGGAATTTGTAAAGAGGCTCGGCATAGAAAAACCGGTTATTCTCGCTCATTCGTTTGGCGGAAGAATTGCGCTGATACTCGCGGGTAAAAAGCTGATTTCCGTAAACAAAATGATTTTGACGGGCTGCGCGGGCATAAAACCAAAGCGCGGCATAGATTATTACGCAAAGGTTTATACATATAAGCTGTCAAAAAAGGTCTCAAAAATAATCGGCTTTTTCGGCAGTGATTACGAGGAAAAAATGAAAAAGAAATACGGCTCCGAGGACTATGCCTCCGCAAGCAACAAAATGCGCGCCGTTATGGTAAGGGCAATAAACGAGGACCTTAAATATCTTATGCCGGATATTGATGTGCCGACACTCCTTGTATGGGGCGAAAACGACGACGCTACGCCGCTTTCGGACGGCAAAACCATGGAAAAGCTTATTCCCGACGCGGGGCTTATTGTTATGCCCGACAGCGGACATTTCGCTTTTCTTCAGAATATCGGCTGGTTTTCAAACATTGTGCGTAACTTCTGCGCGAAAGATATGGAGGAAGTCTGAATGTTTAATTTTGTTTTGATTTTAAATATTGTTTTTCTTTTGCTGACGGTTTTTCTTTTTTTAAGAAAAACCCGTTTCGGACTGCATATGCTTCAGCAGAGCGGTTATTTGAGTACGGATTTTTTAAAATGGGGAGAAGAAAACCTTTTCAGAAATTTATCTTTTACCGAGCTTATTTCCATGGCGCTGACAATCGTGCTGTTTTTTGTTTTTTTGTATTATGATTCGTTTTTTCAGCTTGTAAATTCGGCGGCGGCGCTGTTTTTTGTATCGCTCGGGCTTATTCCCATGAAAAAATATTCGGGTAAAAACGCGAAAAAGCCGCTTGTTTATACCGCAAGGGTAAAACGGCTTATTGCCGCCTGCGCGGTACTCTTTGTTTTGGTATCCGCGTTCACGGCTTATTTGAGCATTAAATATATGACGGTATATCCGTTTTTATACGCGCTTATTTTAATGACTGTTTTTAACTACGTGTTTGTCGCGGCGGCAAACGGACTTGTAAGACCTGTTGAGCTTGCTGTAAACAGACATTATTATAACGATGCCGCGCGGATTTTAAAGAGCGCGAAAAATCTTAAAATTATCGGCATAACGGGCAGCTACGGCAAAACCTCGGCAAAATACATTCTTACCCGTATTTTGTCCGAAAAATACAATACTCTTATGACGCCCGAAAGCTATAACACACCAATGGGTGTTATAAA
>CACZTG010000125.1 GCA_902783995.1 uncultured Ruminococcus sp.
AATTATGGCAACAACCGAGAGAACGGTTATTGCGGATTTTGTTTTATCTCTGTTAAAAAAAATCATTTTTGTAATCTACCTTTCTGTAAAAAATACAACTGAAATTTTTCTATCTTGCAAACACGTGATTTCCTATTCTGCATACCACTTCACGCGAATATATCCATTTGTTTGTGGTTTTTGCGGGGTTATAGTAAAAAATCGCGCCGCCTGACGGATCCCAGCCGTTCATCGCGTCCTGACAAGCTTTATATACCGTGGAATTCGGGCTTATCGGAACATCTATCTGACCGTCGCTTACAGCCGTAAAAGCACCCGGCTGATAAATAACTCCGGCTATTGTGTTCGGAAAAGATGAATGGTCAACTCTGTTTAGTATAACCGCCGCAACCGCGACTTGCCCGACATAGCTTTCTCCCCTTGCCTCACCGTTTACGCACCTTGCAAGGAGCTGTAAATTATTTGCGTAATTTGAGCCTTGCGCTAAAGCGTACTGACTCTCGATTTTATACGGATTCTGCAAATTTATCGCCGATACCGCCGCAATTATAAAAAATACGGTTAAAATAAGAAGTGTTTTTTTTGTTCTTTTTTTCATTTCTTTTTCCTTTCTCTTTTCTATCCGAATATTTCAGCAAGTTTCCATTTTACCTCAATTTTTGGTCTTTTTGTTATTTTTTTCTTTGTCTTTTCACTTAAAACGTTTAAACTTTCTTCCTTAAATTCCGCCGTTTCGTCAAGCAGACAAAGAGGCGGATACATAACACACCACCAATTATGTCCTTTTCCTTCGCCTATTATTATTTTTAAAGCATTGTAATCACCCTCTGGCAAAGTCACACTGCCGTAATGCCTGACGGGAAAGTGAAATACCCCAAAATCCATATATGTTCCGAAAAAATTGCCTTCCTTTAACATGGTATCATTTGCGGCTTTTTGAAGCTCATATACATTTTGTTTAAGCAATTCTTCCGCTTCGGCAGCATTTTTTGCATTTGCCGTTACTGCCCCCGCTTTTTCAAGAACTGAATCTCTGACCTTTAATTTCAGAGCCTGATCATAAGGGGAATCGCTGTTCGCAACAACGTGCAGTCTGAAAATTTCTCCGTCAAAAGCCGCTTTCTTTTTCACCTGACCCACAGGCGTGAATATAAGTGCAAAGACCGCGGTTACGCATACTGCGCACCTTGAAACCGTATTACTCATATTTTTACTCTCCATAAAAGCTTTTGCTTTAATATTGACCGAAAAGCTTACCTTTATACAAATTATGTATATTTTTTTTACATTTTATGTGCTGATAAAAATATTCTTTCCTCCGCCCGCACGTGGCGCCCTATGTGCTGCATGAATACCGTGTCGCATATTATAAGGCTTATTTTCCTTCTGAATTCAAAAAAATATGTAATCAGATATAAGCTATCAAAATAATATATACCCTTTCCATACCGTTTACCGAAATTGTCAAATATTACAGAGGTTTTACTTTTTTCTAAAACTATATAATTCCTATTGATTTTTTCAAAAAAAGATGTTATAATTAAGATAGGTGTTTTTTCGCTTTAAAAAATGTAACAAATTAAAAAATATTTTACGGTTTTCTTACAAACATAATCGGAGGAGATTTTCATGAAAAATACTTATATTAAAAAAAGATTATTAACGGCTTTACTTATTTTTGTGATGACGTTCCAAGCATCTGCGGTTTTAGCTGCAGATACTCAGACCCCGGGTACTCAGACTACCGAAGCCCAGACTTCGGGCGCTCAGACTTCGGGTACTTCTGCCACAACTGCACAGTCCGGAGTCTCTGCCGATGATGCTTCCACCGATGGGACCGCTGCAGCTTCCGAAAATGCCGACGCTGCGGCAGAAGGGGAAAACCCCTCAGGTGAAGAAACCCAAGAACCGGATTCAAACCTTGAAGAACAAATTGCGATTCAGCAAAGCAAACCCGTTGTTTCTCCCTATGAAGACGTTTCTGTTGACAACGTAAACCTTGAAGCCATTGCCGAAATGAAAGCAAAAGGCATAATGGTAGGTTATGAGGACGGTACATTCAGACCCTCAAAGCTTGTTACAAGAGCCGAATTTGTTAAAATGCTTATCGAAAACGAAACAGGCATAAGCGCTGTAAGTGATGATATATTAACGGGATTTTCCGATGTTGACGATGTAAACCACTGGGCAAAAAAATATATTTACCTCGGCGTTCAGAAGGGTTATCTTTCCGGTATGGGTGACGGAACGTTTATGCCGGACGCTACAATAACCTATGAACAGGCTTTAAAAATACTTGTATGCTATTTGGGCAAAGAGGTTGCCGCAAAAGCCAAGGTCAGTGTAAATACTCCCCTTTGGCCGACAGCTTACGTGCTTACGGGCGAACAGCTCGGTCTTAACAAAAATACCTCTCTCGTTATAGGCGATGAAGTTAACCGCGCGTATATTGCTCAGCTTACTTATAACGCGCTTAATGTTTATTCCGCGAAAAACAACGTATATATGGGCAGCACTTCGAGCAGCGGCGGTGGCGGCGGCGGAGGCGGCGGTGGCGGCGGAAGAGTCCGCGACAAGGATGACGAAACAAAACGTGTTTCGGGTATTATTGTATCCACACCCGGCGTTTGTATTGACCCGGATGCCACAGCTGTAAACGACCCATATATTCTCATAAAATCCGACTCCGAGGACGAAGGTTATGTAAAGCTCCGCGTACCGAAAGGCAGCGGTGAAGACCCTTACAGCGGATACCTTGGTTACAGGGTAAATGTTACCTATGCAAAAAACGACGCTATGCTTAATGAAATATCTTCATTTAAGTCTGATTCCATAAACAAATCGGTAACTGTAAAAGCAGCGGATTTCAGAAGAAGCGCCTCTACGGATAAATTGATATCCTATCTTGATTCAAGCGACAACAAAAAAGAAATTAAGCTCCCCGAAAAATTAAGCGACTTAAAGGTTGTCTATAACGGTGTTCCTATCGATAAAAAGCACCCTCCGTATGATTATACCGACACGACCTTTGAAGCTCCTATGTTTACTCTTGACGATATTATGCCTGTTACCGGCGAGGTTAAGTTTGTAAACTGTGACGGCGGCGCATTTGATATCGCGATTGTAACAACCTACGATACCGTTATCGCCTTTTCAACGGTTACAAGCAGTTCGGGAACCGTTGTTGATAAATATTCCGCAACCAGCTATATTCTTGATAAAGACAAGCTTTTCGCGTATTTAAGCGGTCTTGATATTAATAGTGGCAGAGGGCTTAAAAGTGATGATATAAGCGTCAGCATAACCGCTAAAAACAGCACCACAGAGATTAAACCCGGCACTATTTCAAGAAATAATGTTCTTACCGTTTACGCATCAAAAGACTTAACAAAAATGAAGGTTATAAAATGTTCGGATTTTGCGGGCGGAAGCTCATCAATCGGTTTAAGAGTTACACAGGAGTTTGATGCTTCCGACAATTCCGTTTACCTTAAAAACACCAAATATATTGTTTCGGATTATCTTATTAACCGTTTCGGCAATATTGAAGATGTTTCGGAGAATTTCCCCTATGACGGTACCGTTATAGCAAGTCTTGACTCATTCGGTGAAATTGTTGATGTTGAAGAAAAAGAACCG
>CACZTG010000126.1 GCA_902783995.1 uncultured Ruminococcus sp.
CCCGCAAGCTCGGCGTCAATTTCCCTGCGGCGTATCTGATTTTTATTCTTTTCCTCCGCTATTTTAAGCGAAGCTTCTTTAAGCTCCTCCGCTTTTTGCTCTTTTTGCTCTATACTTGCCGTAAACGCGTCAAAGCGCTTCTGTAAATCTATGCTCTGCGTTAGCTTTGTTTTCTTTGCGTAAAGACCGGGCAGTGTCAACTCCGCTTTTTGCTTTACGGTATTTAATTTGTTCTTTGTCCTGTTTATAAGCTCCTCTGTCCGCCCCGCGTTATCCGCAAGCTCTGACGCTTTTACCGCATCTTTTTTTGTTTTTTGAACAAGCTCTTTATACGCGTACCAAAGAGGCTCTGTTTCCTTTGCCTTGGCGCTTAAACTAAGCTTGTTCGCAATACGGTCGTAATAATCCTTTTCGGAAAGGGCGTTTTCAAGGTCGCTTTCAAGCTTTGTAAGCTTTGCCGAGGTTTCGTAAAGGTCTTTTACGGAAGCAAATTTTTCCTCCGCCGCCTTAAAATCCGCAAGCTCTTTATCTCTGCTCGCTTCAAGAGCTTCAAATTTTTCTTTTGCGGCGTTAAGAGCGTTATCGTCCGAATTTTCAACCGCCGAAAGCGTTCCCTTTACATTTTCAAGCTCTTTTTCAACCTCATAGCTTTTTACCTTAACACGCTCATTCAGCTTTTCGCCGTATTCACCGAGATTAAAAAGCCGTTCAAGCATTGAAAGCTTTTTGGCTTTTTCCATAGTTAAAAATTCCTGAAATTTATTCTGCGGAAGCACAACGGCACGGGTAAAATCCTCATATTCGAGCCCTATAAGCTCTCTTACCGCCTGTTCTATATCCTTGGCTTTTTCCGCAAGCGGAAGCTCGCCTTCGGGTTTACACAAAAACATTCTCGAAAGCTTCGGCTCAATGCTGTTTTCGTTTTTACGCGCAAAAACACGCTCTATGAGATAAACATTTCTGTTCCCGCCCGTAAGGAGCGAAAATTTAAACAAAACTCTCATACGGTCACATTCGTTATTCATTATTCCCTGTGTGCCTCTCGCCGCGCGGCTGACTTTTCCGTAAAGCGCGAGAGTTATCGCGTCAAGTACGGTTGATTTTCCGCTGCCCGTTTTTCCGAATATGCCGAAAAGCCCGTTTTCCATAAGCTTTTCAAAATCTATTTTCTGCAAGCTTTTATAGCTCTGTAAGCCTTCGATTTCAAGATATATTGGTCTCATGTTAAGCTTCACCTCGCAAATCCGCAAAAACTTTTTTCACATTTTCGGGCATATCGCAGCCGTATTTAAGACGGTAAAAATCCTCAAAGCTTTCTTCAACCGGCTTCAAAAGACGTTTTTCTCCCCCTGCGGATATTTCCTGTTTGTCGGAAGCAATATCCGGTATTACGCTCACAAGCCCGCCGCAGGCATCATGCATTGCTTTAAGCTGCTCCGACGAAATCGGCATATTTCCCTTTACGGTCAGCTCTGCCCAGATATTATCGCCGCTGTGAGCCTCACACCACGCTATTCCCTCCGCGGCGCCGTTTACCTCGGCACTCACAAGCGCTCTGCCGCAGGTAAGCGGAACGGCTTTAACCTCCGCCTTATGGTTTTTAATATCCGCTATATAAACCGATTTCGCATATCCCGCCTCCGAAAAGCTGTATGCCAGCGGCGAACCGCTGTAATATACGGGGCACATAGCTCCGTTTATCTTTTGCGGTCTGTGCAGATGCCCGAGCATTGCGCAGTCACATTCGGGTGAAAAAATGTCGGTATTAAGCGCGTATGCTCCGCCAAGCTGAAAATTACGCTCCGAATCGGAGGTCTTGCCGCCGTCAATATAAATATGCGAAACAAAAATATTCGCGCAGTCGGGCGCAAAACGCTCCGCAAGCGAAAAAGCGATTTCTTTTATTTTTTCGTTGTAGCTTGCCTTGACCTCGTCCTCGCCCGAAACAAACCGCGTAAGCTTCGCTATGCGGCTCTCGGAAGGGTAGGGAAGTGCCGCTATAACGGCTTTTCCGCCGTTTTTGAGTGTAAGCTTAAACCACCCCTCGCCGCTTTCCGTAACGTTAAACAGACCGCCGTAGCTGCCTGTGCGTACAACGGTTGAAGGATATTCGCACATAATAATTCCGCTTGCTCCCGCAAGGCTTTCGGCGCTGCACAGCCCTTGAGGGCTGTCGTGATTGCCCGAAATAACAACCACTCCCACGCCTTTGTCGGTAAGCTTTTTAAGTGTGTCGTAATATAGCTTTTCTGCCCATACGGGCGGATTGGCGCTGTCAAAAATATCACCCGCGACAATTACAAGGTCGGCTTTTTCCTCCTCCGCAATTTTCACAAGCTCATCGGAAAACTTTTCCTGTTCCTCCTGCCTTGACCGATTTTCGATATTTCTGCCCAAATGCCAGTCGGAAGTATGTAAAATACGCATATTGTTTTGCCCCTTTACAGCTTAATTTCTTTAAAAAATTCAGGCACAACCGCTTTTTCGTAATCAAATTCGTTCATATCAATGCTGTCGAAAAGCCCACAATGCATAGGCACGGCGGCTTTTGGATTTATTTTTTCGCAAAAGCGTTTCGCGTCCGTCATATTCATATTGTTCCCGACTCCGTTCACGGGAAGAAACATGGCGTCTATGCCCTGCGGAATATCCTCAAAAATATCCGTATTGTAAAGCGTGTCGCCCGTAACATAATATTTTTTACCTTCCGCTTCAATTATAACGCCTATCGGGTGAACATCGGAATGCTGCGCTTTAACTGCTCTGAAAAGCACGCCGCCCACAGTAAACTCCGTATGTCTGTTAAACTGCACATAGTTATGTGTGCCGCCGAATTTCCTTGCCTCCGTCCATGCCGCCTGCGGCGCAAGCACCGTTACGCTTTTTTCGGCGGAAAGAAGCTTTTCAAGCGTTTCGGGGTCGGTATGGTCAAGGTGATTATGCGTACAAATTATAACATCGGGACCTGTTTTTAAAAAGCTTTCGTCAACAGGTACGCGGCGTTTAAGCGCAGGATTCATTTTACCGCAGCTGTCCGAAAGATAAGGGTCAACCATTATTTTTATACCGTTTGTTTCAAAAAGCAAGCCTGCTTGTCCAAGCCATGTGATTTTCATAAATTATCGCTCCTAACCAAGAAAAGTAAAATTAAAATGCTCATAGGCACTCTTTGTCGCCATTCTGCCTCTGGGCGTACGGTTTATAAAGCCGAGCTGTAAAAGATAAGGCTCATA
>CACZTG010000127.1 GCA_902783995.1 uncultured Ruminococcus sp.
ACCTGCAAATTTTACTCATAGTGTTCCTTTAAAATAACTATGGAACGCAAGATACCTTCCGTTATGCCGAAAACTCTTTCAAGCTCTGCCGGGAAGGAAGGAACGCTTGTGAATTCAACAAGCGCATAATAGCCTTCGGTTTTGTAATTAATCTCATACGCAAGACGCTTTTTGCCCCAAATATCAATATTTTCAAGCTTTGCGTTTGCTTCGATTAATGACTTGAATTTCTCAACGATGGCGTCAATTTGTTCCTGTTCAAGCGATGCGTCAATAACGAACACACACTCATACTTGTTTACGATTTCAGTCATTATTTTCACCTCCTTTTGGACTTTGACCCTGCCGCGCAAAGGGCAGAGTAAGGATGCTGCGCATTACAGCAAAATATATTATACAACAAAAAATATAAAATGTCAAGCATTTTTTATATATATTATTTATATAGTCTAAATTTTTACTGTACAGATTAAATTAAGTATTCCGATTCGTACTATTAAATTCGGGGTGTCTGTTAAAAATGGTAAAAATGCATATGATATCTTGACTTTTTAAGATTAATTTGCTATAATTAAAAGCAGAAATTGTTTTGAAAGGATATAATTTTCAGATGAATGTTATTATTGTCGGCTGCGGAAAAGTCGGTCAGAAAATTGCGGAGCAGCTTAGCGGTGAACAGGAGCACAATATTACGGTTATTGATTTAAGGGCGGGCAAGGTGCACGACCTTATAAATCAATATGATATAATGGGAGTAGTCGGAAGCGGAACAAGTCTTGATACTCTTCTTGACGCGGGCGTTAAGGAAGCAGATCTTCTTATCGCCGTAACAGGCTCGGATGAGCTTAATCTTTTAACTTGCCTTATCGCGAAAAAATCGGGCAACTGTGAAACGATAGCGAGAGTACGCAAGCCCGAATACAGCAAGGAAATCCATTTGTTTAAGGAAGACCTCGGTCTTGCCATGATAATAAATCCCGAGCAAACGGCGGCAGATGAAATTGCGAGAATTTTGCGTTTTCCCAGCGCCATACAGATAGACACCTTTGCGAAGGGCAGAGTAGAAATTTTGAAATTCCGGGTTCCGGCGGATTCTCCGCTCGATAATATGGCTATTGCGGATATAAGCGGAAAGCTTAAATGCGATGTTCTTGTCTGCGGCGTTGAAAGGGGAGATACGGCGTTTATTCCGGGCGGCGATTTCGTTCTTAAATCAGGTGACCGCATAAGCATTGTCGCGTCGCCCGAAAACGGCAGCTATTTTTTCAAAAAAATAGGTATAAAGACAAATAAAGTAAAGGATACGATGATAGTCGGGGGAGGCGCAACCGCGTTTTATCTCGCAAACAGTCTGATAAAAACGGGTATAAAGGTTAAAATTATTGAGCAGCGTACCGACAGATGTGAGGAGCTGTGCAGGCTTTTGCCGAAAGCAACCGTAATTAACGGAGACGGTACCGACAACAGCGTGCTTCTTGAGGCAGGGCTTGAGCATGCCGAATCTTTTGTGGCGCTTACAAATATTGATGAAGAAAACGTGCTTTTATCATTATTCGCAAAAAGCAAGTCAAACGGAAAAATTATTACAAAAATTAACCGCATAGCTTATGATGAAGTTATAAACGAGCTTAACCTTGATACAACGATATATCCTAAGAATATAGCGGCGGAATATATTGTTAAATTTGTGCGAGCGAAAAACAATTCGCTTGACAGCAATATTGAAACCATGCATCTTGTGCTTGACGGCAAAGCCGAAGCGCTTGAGTTCAGAATAACCGAACATTCACCTATTGCGGGTAAAAAAATAGAAAGTCTTAATCTTAAAAGCAACATTATTATTGCCTGCATAGCGAGAGACAGAACTATTATAACGCCTCGTGGGCACGATACCGTAAAGGTTGGCGATACGGTTATAGTGGTTACAACTCACAGAGGGTTTGAAGATATTGAAGATATTTTAGAATAATCGGGGAAGCGGGTTTAATGAATTATAAAATTATACGATATATAGTAGGTTGGGTGCTTAATTTTGAGGCGGCGTGTCTTTTGCTACCGCTTCTTTGCGCGGCTGTTTACGGCGAAAAAGAGCTTATCGCGTTTGCTCTTTGTTCGCTTATATGCGCTGTATGCGGTGCTGTGCTTACAATCAAAAAGCCGGAAAATAAAGCGATGTATTCAAAAGAAGGGTATGTAATAGTGGCGCTCAGCTGGTTTGTTATAAGTCTTTTCGGCTGTATTCCGTTTATGCTTTCGGGAGCGATTCCGCGCTTTATAAACGCGCTTTTTGAAACGGTTTCGGGATTTACAACGACAGGCGCTTCAATACTTAATGATGTTGAAAGCTTGCCGAGGTCTGTACTTTTCTGGCGCAGCTTTACGCACTGGATAGGCGGTATGGGTGTGCTGGTTTTTCTTGTTGCCATTTTACCGCTTTCCGGCGGAAGCAATTTGTATCTTATAAAGGCGGAAAGCCCCGGACCTTCAGTCAATAAGCTTGTTCCGAAGGTTCGCTCAACGGCAAAGATACTATACGGTTTCTATATTATGCTGACCGTTCTGGAGGTGGTTTTCCTTTTGGCGGGCGGCATGAGCTTATTTGATTCGCTTACAACATCTTTCGGTACGGCAGGTACGGGAGGTCTTGGCATAAAAAATGACAGCATTGCTTCGTTTACACCTTACAGTCAGTGGGTGGTTGCGGCTTTTATGATGCTTTTCGGTATTGATTTTTCGGTGTATTATCTTCTTATTGTCAAGCATATTACGGGAGTGCTGCGCTCGGAAGAATTTAAAGTATATATCGGCATAGTGCTTACAGCTATTGTGCTTCTGTGCGTAAACTGTCACAGCTATTTTTCAAATTTCGGTGACCTTTTAAGGCATACGGCGTTTCAGACAACCTCGCTTATATCCACAACGGGCTACGGCACGGTGGATTTTGATAAATGGCCCGAATTTTCAAAAACAATACTTTTAATGCTGATGTTTTCCGGTGCCTGCGCGGGAAGTACCGGCGGCGGAGTAAAGGTATCAAGGCTTGTGATATTATTTAAGAGTATTGTTAAGGAAATAAAAATTGCCGCAATGCCTAAAAGTACGCATAAAATTACTATGAACGGAAAAACAGTCGAGCATGAGACGGTACGCGCGATTAATGTTTTTATGATGGCGTATCTTTTTATAGCGGTTTCATCACTGCTTTTAATCAGCATTGACGGGCACGGCTTTACGACGAATTTCACGGCGGTAATCGCTTCGCTTAACAACATAGGACCGGGTTTTGCGGATGTAGGTCCTACAAGAAATTATGCTTTTTATTCGACTTTTTCAAAGATTGTCCTGATATTCGATATGCTTGCGGGAAGGCTTGAAATATTCCCGATGCTTGTACTGTTTTCGCCCTATACATGGAGAAAGTAAGTTTAATCTGAAAACTCTGAGCAGAGGCTGACAAACGAAGGTATATTTCGTCCTTTAAATCTCGTAGGCGTACGTGTGTACGGTAGAGGTTTAAAGGGCGGAAAGCGAGCAGTGGAGCGGTTTCAAAGAAAACCGCTCCACCACTTAACAGAATAG
>CACZTG010000128.1 GCA_902783995.1 uncultured Ruminococcus sp.
AGTAAATTTGCCGTTTTCATATTCGATTACGGTAGAGGAAGCGTTTGAAGCCCACGGCAGAGCTTTTGTTTCTTCCGGCGTCATACCATACAGTTTTGCTGAAGTAAATCGTATTACAGCGGCGTGGCAGAAAACAAAAATTGTTTTACCTATATGCTTTTCTGCAATATCCGTAAGCGCCGAAACAATCCTTTCCTGTACATCTCCCACACTTTCACCGTCCGCGCAATGCAGCCTTCCCACATCATTACACCAGGTATCATATCCCTCGGGATATTTTTTTGCAATATCTTCTATTTTTAAGTTTTCCCATTTGCCTCCGTACATCTCCCTGAACCGAACGTCTTTTATAACCTTCATACCTTTAAGAGAAGCTGTGTAAAGGGCGGTTTCAAACGCACGGCTTAAATCGCTCGAATAAATAAAATCCGCATGAATATTTTTTAAATATTCCGCTGCTGTTTTCGCCTGCAACCGTCCTTTTTCGGTAAGCAGCACGTCGGTATGTCCGACATAAGTATTGCTTAAATTCGCCTCGGTTTCACCGTGACGAATAAGATAAATTGTTGTTTTCATAAAAATCTCCTATTGTGAGCTTCTTGTAATGGAAATAACGCCGCTGACATTTTTAAGCTTTGTGATAAGCTCATCAATCTGCTTCGCGGTGCTTACTTCAACACCTACGTTTACAAGAGCCTCCATATTTTTATTAACTCTTGCGTTAAAGGCATTTGAAGGTATTTTCATGGTTGAAATAATATTGATTATATCAGCAAGAAGCCCCGTTCTGTCATCAGCGACAATAAGAAGGTCGGCACAATAACGCTCGGCGGGAGAAGCGTTTTCCCAGCTGACGTTTACTATACGGCTTTCGCTTTGTTCGGAATCAATATTTTTAACATTTAAACAGTCTTTTCTGTGAACCGATACACCTCTGCCACGGGTAATATAGCCTACAATATCGTCACCGGGAATCGGTCTGCAGCACTTTGAAAGCCGCACAAGACAACCTTCAAGCCCTTCGACAATAACACCGCTGCCGCCGCTTTGCTTTTTCGTGCTGTGACGGCTGCCGACAGCGGGAGCTTCGATTTTCTTTGTACGGCGTTTATATTCCTCCCGCATTTTCTGAACGACCTTCGCGGCAGGTATTCCTCCAAAACCAATTGCGCTGTATAAGTCGTCTGTTGTCTGAAAATTGTTTTTACGTAAAATCTGCTCAATGGTTTCGGGAATCATAAGCTGTTGAGCGGTGTAACCCGTCTTTTTTATTTCATGCTCAAGCATATCTCTGCCAAGGGCAATATTTTCCTCTCTGCCTTCTTTTTTAAACCATTGATTTATTTTTGTTCTTGCGCTGCTTGTTTTTACAATACTCAGCCAGTCACGGCTCGGACCGTGAACGGAGCTTGATGTAATAATACTTACAATATCACCGTTGTTAAGCTCGTACGATAGTGGTACAAGTTTGCCGTTTACCTTTGCGCCCATTGTTTTGTTGCCGATTGCGGAATGTATGCTGTACGCGAAGTCAATGGGGCATGAACCTTTCGGAAGCGGAACGACGTCGCCCTTCGGCGTAAAAACATATACCTGGTCGCTGAACATATCGACCTTTAAAGCGCGCATAAATTCGATACTGTCGGGAACTTCATCCTGAAGCTCCATAACCTTTCGTATCCATGCAAGCTTTTCGTCATCGCCCGTGGTTTTAGCTTTTAAGCCCTGTTTGTATTTCCAATGCGCGGCGATACCGTATTCGGCAGTTCTGTGCATTTCCTGTGTGCGTATCTGAATTTCAAAAGGCGTGCCGCCTCTGCCGATAACCGTTGTATGAAGCGACTGATACATATTTGCCTTTGCCATTGAGATATAATCCTTTATTCTGCCGGGAAGGGGACGGTATATTTCATGCACAGCGCCAAGCACAGCATAGCAATCGGAAATGGTTTCGACAATTACACGAATCGCAAAAATATCGTAAATTTCGTCAATTGTTCTGCCCTGCATAAAGGTCTTTTTAAATATACTGTAATTGTGCTTTACCCTGCCGGCAATAGATAAAACCTTTATATTGATTTCATCAAGCTTCTGCATTATTTTATCTATATTATATTGGATAAAATCATCGTTACGGCTTAATTTTTCGGCAACCTGAGACGTAATTTCATTGTAAGCAACAGGGTCAAGGTGCTTTAAGGACAAATCCTCAAGCTCCGCTTTAACTTTAAAAATACCGAGCCTGTCGGCAATGGGAGCGTAAACCTCAATGGTTTCAAGCGATTTTTTAAGCTGCTTGTGAAGGGGCTGCGCGTCTAATGTACGCATATTATGAAGCCTGTCGCAAAGCTTTACAAGCACGATACGAACATCTTTCGCGGTTGCAATAAACATTTTGCGTAAATTTTCGACCTGCTCCTCCTCTTGGGTTGTAAACTTAATTTTTCCAAGCTTTGTAACACCTTCAACCATATCTGCAATTTCGGGAGAAAAAAGCTTCGCAACTTCTTCGTGTGTAACCTCCGTATCTTCGATTACATCATGTAAAAGCCCCGCAATAACGGTATCTTTATCAAG
>CACZTG010000129.1 GCA_902783995.1 uncultured Ruminococcus sp.
CCGGCATCATAAGCCTGTTTCATAAGATTTGTGTCATATACGCCCCATGCACGGACATTAAAGCCCATGGTATGCCATTTTTTCACAGTATCCCTATTCGTAAGATGCGCTTCGGGACATATCTCACCTATGCCAAGCTTTTTCATTTTCAAAAGCAGGTCGTCATCTATTTGGTTTGTTAAATAACCTGTTTTAAATTCAGGCGCATACTCTCTTACGGTGCATAGCTCATCAAATATAAAAGAAGTAATGACAGTTTTGGAAACAACGTCGTATTTTCTCAAAATATCTGCGGTTTTCATTGCTGTTCCAGCTTTTTTCAGCTCAATAGCAAACGTTATATTACGAAAGCAAAAGTTTTTAATAAAATCTTCGAGTGTCGGAATTTTATCGTAATATTCATTTTTTATTACCTTGAACTGCCGAAGTTGATTATAGGTATAGTCGGCAATACAGCCTTCTTGACCGGTCACTCTCTTGAGCGTATCGTCATGAAAAAGTACCGGAATGTTATCTTTGGTGAGCTGAACGTCTGTTTCAATGCCGTTTGCACCCATATATATACCGACATTAAAAGCAAGCATGGTATTTTCGGGTGTATATTCGCTTGCACCCCTGTGTGCATAATTAATAAACATTTTTCCTCCAAATAATTTTTTAATGTAAAGAGGCTGAAACAAACTATGTTTATTTCAGCCCGTTTTTAATTGTTGATTTTAATTTAATATATTTGTTTTTCCTGAAGCCGTCAGCGGTGTTATGCTGTTAAAGTTATCAAGAATGAAGCACTTAACGGTAATCTTTTCGGTCGGAGCGGAGCTTAAAGTTACAATATCAACATACTCTGATTCTTTACTTGTGGCTGTGAAAGGAACGATTCTATATCCGAGTAAAGAGTTAGATGTTTCATCATAAGCCGCAAGGACAAGCTTATTATTGTATGTGTTAGAGTCAGGCTTTGCATAGCTCCTGTATGTTTTCGGCGAAGCGGAAATTATATAATTTCCTCCGCTTTGTCTTATTTTAACGCCGGGAGAAAGCATCTTTAACGTATCTGCTTCCGCAAATGATGTTTCGGTTCCTCCTGTTGTATTTGATTTTCTCACGATCTTGTAATATCCCGCTTTACCTTTGAAGGTAATAAGATGAGAGAAATCGTCAAGAGTTTTTGCATATGAAAGAAGCGAATAAGAATTTCCGTCCTTCGACCAGTAAATTTCGTAACTTCCCGCACATGCGTCCGTCATAGCTATTGAATAAACATATCCTTCACTTGATGAGAAGTTAAAGAAATATTCAACTTCTTTTGATTTACCAATCCATTCATTTGTTTTGCCAAACAACACAATTCTGTCTTTTAACTGTACACCGTAGAAATCATCGGAGTTAATCAAAGTTGGGGATGCTGCGGTTACAGCGGAATCTCCCGCCTGAATAACATTCAGGAAATAGGTTGAAGTGGTTTGCGATGAAGGAGCAACCTCTATTCTGTAACCTTCCGATTCATTTGCTTTGCCTGCCTCCGCAGTGTAGCCGGATGAATAGTTATGGCTTGAATCAACATAGCCGTCAGCATATGTATTTATTGATACACTTGCGGGAAGAAGTGTATCGTTTGTCATTTTTCCGCCTGTTGTTGTGTTAAATACCGCGCGCTTGCCGTTTACGGAAGGAGTGCTCAGTCCGTGTAAAAGCCATTTGGTTTGATGAGAAGCGTTGTTTGTGTTCAACCTGTCATATACTATAAGTGCGGCAGGTTCGTCACTGTCGTACATATTCATAAACATAAACGACCTTGTATAACTGTTTACAGAGCTTGAATTATAAGCTTTGTAAAGATTACCTCTCAGATAGGTGAATTCGGGCTGGTTTACATCATCGCCTGCAATCGCACGAGCCTCAACACTTGCCGTATTTGTTATACTTGAAAGCGTGCTTGCGTCGGAAACAGCTTTTTGTCCGCCGTCCGCATAGGATATTCCGCCGATAGAGTTTGACACGCCGTCCTTTACAAGAACAACATTATGAGCAACGCTTCGCTTTGCATAGCCGTTCATATAGTCACTCGAATAGTTAGAACCTGTATAATAGCAGGGGTCGTTTGCGAGAAGTCCTTTGTAATAAAGCTGGAAGTTACCTGCATCAAGGTGCTGGTGGTTACCTGCGTTGTTAGTTCCTATTTTCATATACGCAACAGCTGAATTGTCGTTTGTGTCCAAAGAACCTATGTTTGAATTGGTAAATTCAGACCAGGAAGTTCTCGCAACCATACTGCTTATGCCGCCGCCAAAGTACCTCGAAAGAGGCAAGGAATAGTTTTCTTCCGCACCGAGATTTGGCATTCCGTTCAAAACAAGAAATGTTGAAGGCGTAATGTATCCTTCCTGACCGTATGTGCCGTCAAACTTTGAGAACTGTCCGTTTGACGAATAGCAAGCCCATTTTGCCGCATCTTTAAAATAAGAATCTGTACCTACTCCATAATCGTTGCCGAATAGCTTTATCGCATGAAGAAACATATTTTTCATATGATTTACAGAATAGTAGCTATATAAAGTTTTTCCGTTGTTTGTATCGTCGCCGTCCGTAAACAGAAGACCGTCCGGACGTCTTGCATATATATACTGCATCATTGTATTTGCAAGAGCCCCGTATAATTCAGCGTTTTCATATCCTATTGTTTTCAGCATAAGTGCTGAAGAAAAGACGTGCTGTCCTCTGAATGTTCCGTAGCGTGAGCCTTGCATGCTGATGCCGCTGTAAACCTTAATATTTGCAGGCACATAGTTGTTTTCAATAATATCCATAACATAATTGTAAATATCGGGACGCTCGTTTGCCACAGCAATTGCAAAAGCAAGAAGGTAAGACTGGAACGCGCCCTCGGAGCCGAAGCCCGTAACGGTAGCTGTTGCCGCGGGAGGCCAGCCGGTCTCAATCTGCGAAGTAATTTTAATACCTGCGTTTATAAACGCTGTTTTCTGTTCCGAAGAAATGAGATTATAGCACCAATCATATACTTTTGAAAGGGTGTAAAGGTCATAACCTGCTTTACGGGTAAGCGAGTCTGACTCAAGCCCCGTATATGATACATTTGTAATATAGTTTATCATAGATGTTACGGCTTTTTCGCCGGAAGCGGTATTGCCGTTTACAGCGTAATCATATGCCATAGCTTCAATTCTTGTAATTGCTTTATCGCTGTAACTCGGGTATCCGGGACTTCCTGCCACTTCTCCGGTAAATTCGCTTCTCATACCCTTTGAAATATAAGAGTCGTTTTGACCTTTCATAAAGGCATTTTGCGATGAATCATCGGCTGCTGCAATATCGGAAATTTCATCGCTTGTAAAATAAAGTCTGGGGTGTGACGGAAGATTTGCTACCGTTATTGTCGGAGAACCACCCGTAAGAGCGGTGGATTGTGTTGTCCAGTTTGGTGTGCTTCCGGATGGGGTATCGAAAATATTGCTTGAAACAGCAAACATATCAATCGCATAACCGCCGACAACATTTGCAATACGTACATTTACGGGCATACCTGCTGTAACATTATCAATGGCTGAAATCATCTGCCATGCTTTGGTGTCTGCTTCGTCCATAACAACGGTTGAATAGTTATTGGAGTTTACAGAAACGGCAAACTTTTTATTGTTAGAGGTTGCATAATATCTTGCCCAAAGATATACGCTGCCGCTATTGTCCGGTGTGAAGTTAAATTCAATATCACCGGCGGTAACGGACCCCGTGCTGTCATCCCAGTTTGTAGGTGTAGATGAACCGCTTCCTATCATGAGAGCTTTGTTATTTGAATATTCATTATACCAGCCATAGGTATTTCCGTCAAGGTAATTGTCAAGAAGCTCAAAGCTTCCGCCATAGCCTGCATTTTCAGCTTCAAAGTATAATCTTCCGCCGGAAAGAGTACCCATATTTTTTGCGCGGCTCGATGAGGGCGGTGTGATTCCGAATGCACTGTCTGTCGGTACATATGATGAGTCGGTTGTAATTACATATTTATCCCATGCAACATGACTTGACTGTCTTTCTCTTATATGTACGTAACCCGTTCCTTCCTCCGCAACCTCCACGGAGCCCAAAAGCATCCATCTCGGAGCTTTTGCTTCTGCCGTATAAGTATTAAGTGTGGGATTTGCAGTTCCGCTTGTATCAATTGCCATGAAGAAATTGCGTCCATCCTCGTTTAATACGGAAGCGGTATGTCTTACCCAAAGATAATAGGTGTTTGTACCGGGCTTGTTTGCCGTAAACGATAAGTTCAATGTAATTGCGGGATCA
>CACZTG010000130.1 GCA_902783995.1 uncultured Ruminococcus sp.
ATAAACACAGCCGTAGAATCCACCGCGTGTATGGAATTTGAAGTAATAGAAAAGCTATTGCCTTATCTTGATTTATATCTTATGGATATAAAACATATGAACAGCGAAAAACATAAGGAATTTACAAAGCGTGATAACAAGCTTATTCTGGAAAATGCGGCAAAGCTTGCCGTAAAAGCGAAAAAGCTGATTATCCGTGTGCCTGTTGTTCCGACTTTTAATGACACGGAAGAAGAAATCGGTGATATTGCCCGTTTTGCGGCGGGGCTTCCGAATGTAAAGGAAATACATCTTTTGCCGTATCACAGGCTCGGACAGGATAAGTACGAAGGTCTCGGAAGGGAATATAGTTTAAAAAATATTGAGCCGCCAAAGAGGGAGCATATGGAAAGGCTTGCGGATATTGCGGCAAAAACAGGACTTTATGCGCAGATAGGCGGATAGAAAGGGTTGATTATTTTGGCAGAGATTAACGATATATTATCAGGCAGTGATAAAGTCAGGATAATTCAGGAGCTTGTACCAGGTAAGCAGATTACAATCGCCCACATAATCGCTAATCCCGATGAAATTCTATATAAAAAGCTTGGGCTTGACCCGTCAGTTGATTACTCAAAAAGCGCAATAGGTATTGTTACCATGTCACCGGCGGAAACGGCGATTATTGCAGGAGATATTGCAATCAAGACATCGGGCGCGGAGCTTGGCTTTGTTGACAGATTCAGCGGAACGCTTATTATAACGGGCAGTGTTTCGGAGGTTGAAGCGGCGCTTATATCGCTTACAGAATATTGCAAAAACAAGCTTGGTTTTTCCGTTTGCGATATTACAAAAACATAAGGCAAACTGTGTTTTTTATGTGACAAACAAAAAAATCGGGCTGAAAAATTGATAAACAAAGATTTTTAAGCCAAAAATCAAAAACAATCAGATAAAAAAACAGAAAAAAACAGAAAAAACTATTGACAAAACAACATTTTAGTGATAAAATTTATATGTAAAAAACGAACAAATATATAAAAATAAGAAGGAGAAATGCAAAATGGTATCGGAATACGAAATCAAGAAACAAATCTGCGAAATCGGCAAGAGAATTTATAACAGAGGTATGGTTGCCGCAAACGACGGTAACATCTCGGTTAAAATTTCCGATAATGAGTTTCTTTGCACACCGACAGGTGTAAGCAAAGGCTTTATGACACCGGAGTATATCTGCAAGGTTGACGCGGAAGGTAAGGTTATTCAGGCAAACCCCGGTTTTAAACCCTCATCGGAAATAAAGATGCATATGAGAGTTTACAAAAAAAGACCTGACGTTAATTCGGTTGTTCACGCTCATCCAAGCTATGCGACAGCATTCGCTATTGCGGGTATTCCGCTCACACAGCCGATTATGCCCGAAGCGGTTATCGCTCTCGGCTGCGTTCCGATTGCGCCCTACGGCACACCTTCAACCGAGGAAATCCCCGATGCGGTAGAAAAGTATTTACAGCATTTTGACGCTGTACTTCTTGAAAATCACGGCGCGCTTTCATATTCGGATTCACTGCTTAACGCTTATCATAAAATGGAATCGCTTGAGTTTTACGCGGAGCTTCTTTACAAGGCAAATCAGCTTGGCGGTCCGAAAGAGCTTTCAAAAAACCAGGTTGAAAGACTTTACGAAATCAGACGTCAGTTTGGGCTTAAAGGGAAGCATCCGGCTGATATTTGCCTTAACGCGAAAGACGGAAAGGCAAGCTGTCACGGCTGCGGCGGTTCATGTAAAAGTGCGGGCGGAGATATCAGCTCCGATGTGATTTCAGCAATAACACGTAAGGTTATAGAACAGCTCGGCAAGTAAAATGGACAGAAGCGAAATTGAAAAAATCGTAAGCAGTGTTATAAAAGAAAGCTTTATGAAGGCGGATATAAAAGAGATTGGTCTTAAGTCCGCAAAAAAGCTTGCGGAGAAAATTGAAAAAAAAGCAGCCGAAATAGGAGTTAAACCTGTTGTTGCAATAACAAATCCCGGCGCAAGACCTGTTTTGGTCGAATGTACGGACGACTCTTACATAGCAAGCTACGATATAGCGTTAAATAAGGCATTTACCTCGGTCGCGCTTAAAATGCCGACAAAAAAGCTTAAGGGGCTGGCACAGCCCGGAGAGCCGCTTTACGGGATTCAGTTTACAAACGGCGGTCAAATTGTGGTTTTCGGAGGCGGAGTTCCGCTTATTCACGGCGGTAAAATAATCGGCGGGCTCGGTGTTTCCGGAGGTTCGGAGGAACAGGATACTTTCCTTGCGGATTACGGAGCTGAAATACTTGACGAGGTGATGAATACGCTATGAGTAAGAAAACTCTTGTTATAGCGGATAAAAATTCTGACCTTAAAAAGCTTGCGAAAAACGCGGAAGAACTTAAAAAAAACGGCGCGATAATTGCGGCGGACAATACAGCGGATGAGTTACTTTATTATATAATCGAAGAAGGAGCGGCGGCGCTGTCCCGCAGCGAACAAAATAAAAATATACCGGAGTCTGAAGGAAAATATTTCGCGGCAATAATTTATAAAAATCATCAGCTTATGCGTAAAAATCCGAAAGATATTTTGCGCATAGTGCGCGCGGGTAAGGCGGCACAGGCGAAGGAGCTTGCGAAAAGTCTTACACAGTTTGATGAGATTATACCGGCAGAGCTCTGGCTTAAAGATAGGAGAGATAAAATGGATATCAGTTCAAAAGAGATAGAAGATATCGTGCGCAATGTGTTAAACGGTCTCGGAAAAGAAAATGCTCAGAAAAGAGCTGTAAGCACCGAGGTTCCGGGTACGGCGCATGTTGCGATGCTAACTTCGCTTGAACATTTTGACGTTAAAGAATTTCCGATGCCGCCTGTCGGCGATGACGATATTCTTGTTAAGGTTGAAGGCTGCGGAGTTTGCGGTACGGACGCTCATGAATTTAAACGCGACCCGTTCGGGCTTATTCCCGTTGCGCTTGGTCATGAGGGTACGGGCGAAATTGTGAAAATGGGAAAGAATGTTAAGAAGGACAGCGCAGGTAAACCTCTTAATATCGGCGATAAGGTTGTTACATGTATGATATTTAAAGATAATCCCGATATTACAATGTTCGACCTTAACAAGCAGAATGTAGGCGGAGCAGATGTTTACGGGCTTTTACCCGATGACGATGTGCATTTAAACGGCTGGTTTTCGGATTACATACTTGTAAGAGGCGGTTCGACAATATTTAACGTAAGCGACCTTGACCTTGATTCAAGAATACTTATTGAGCCGTGCGCGGTACTTATTCATGCTGTTGAACGCGCGAAAACAACCGGAATACTCCGCTTTAACAGCAGAGTCGCGGTGCAGGGCTGCGGACCTATAGGACTTATATGTATAGCGGTTTTAAGGACTATGGGTATCGAAAACATTGTTGCTGTTGACGGTGACGAAAAAAGGCTTGCGTTCGCAAAAAGAATGGGAGCCGGCGAAACAGTAAATTTCACAAAGTTTGACGGTGCCGAGGCTCTTGCGGAAGGCGTTAAAAAAGCGTTTGGCGGTTATTTTGCCGATTTCGCGTTCCAGTGTACGGGTTCGCCTGTCGCTCACGCGAACATTTATAAATTTATAAGAAACGGCGGCGGACTTTGCGAGCTCGGTTTCTTTATAAACGGCGGAGACGCAACAATAAATCCGCACTTTGACATATGCTCAAAAGAAATAACAACGGTAGGTTCATGGGTATATACGCTTCGCGATTACGCGACAACCTTTGATTTTCTTAAACGTGCAAAGGGTATCGGACTTCCGATGAGCGAGCTTATCACACATAAGTTCCCGCTTGATAAAATAAACGAAGCGCTTAAAACAAATCTTAACCGTGAAGGAATAAAAATTGCGATAGTTAATGAATAAAAATTAAAAATAAAAAATTTAAAATCAGGAGGAAATAAAAATGGCACAGGAAGCATTAGGAATGATTGAAACAAGAGGTCTTGTAGCGTCTATTGAGGCTGCGGACGCAATGGTTAAGGCGGCAGAGGTTACGCTTGTGGGAACAGAAAAAATAGGCTCAGGTCTTGTAAGCGTAATGGTAAGAGGTGATGTCGGCGCTGTAAAGGCTGCAACAGAAGTAGGCGCTGCGGCTGCTCAGAAGCTCGGTGAGCTTGTTGCCGTACACGTAATACCCAGACCCCATTCGGATGTTGAAAAGATTATCCCGAAATTCTGATTAAAGAAGAAAGGCGGGGGGACAAATGGCAGGTAAAAATACCGCAAAAAAAGAGACGCCCGCAAAGGCGGCTCCGGTAAAGGAAACAATTGTTAATAAGGAGGAAACAAAAATGGTACAACAGGCACTTGGTATGGTAGAAACAAGAGGTTTGGTAGCATCTATTGAAGCTGCCGACGCTATGCTTAAAGCAGCAAATGTTACACTTGTAGGAACAGAAAAAATCGGTTCCGGTCTTGTAACGGTTATGGTAAGAGGCGATGTAGGAGCTGTTAAATCGGCTGTTGAAGCCGGCTCAAATTCCGCTTCACGTTTAGGTGAGCTTATCGCTACTCATGTTATACCCAGACCTCATGAGGATGTTGAGAAAATTTTACCGAGTCTTAAATAATTTTTTGGTATTCGGGTTACCCGACAGGGCGGATTTTTCCGCCCTGCCGGATAAAGTCCTTAATTTGAAAGGATAGAGAAAAATGATAGTAGGAAAAGTTACCGGAAGCATAGTTTCCACAAGAAAGCAGGAAAATTTAATAGGCAGCAAGTTTATGGTTGTAGAGCCGCTTGAAAAAGGAAAAGGCAAGTTTATAGCTGTTGATATGATAGGCGCGGGTATAGGCGAAACGGTGCTTATCGCCATGGGCAGCGCGGCAAGAGTAGGCTGCGGAATGAGCGAAGCTCCTATTGACGCCGCAATTGTGGGAATTGTTGATGAAGGTCAGGATGGTGTGATATAATAAGATGGAGCTTGGCAAAATAAAAGACCTTTTAAAAAAAGGCGGAGTTGTGGGCGCAGGCGGCGCAGGCTTTCCTTCTTATGCGAAGCTTGATAAAAGAGCTGATACCATAGTTTTGAACTGCGCCGAATGTGAACCTCTGCTCAGACTGCACAGACAAGTTCTTGAGCGTAACGCTTTTGAAATACTTACGGCTTTAAGAGAAGTCGGCGGAGCGGTCGGAGCAAAAAACCTGATTGTCGGAATAAAAGCGTCATATAAAGCGGCGATTGAAGCGCTGGAGGCTCAGAAGGAGAGCTTTCCGGATATAAAAATATCAAAAATGCAATCTTTTTATCCGACAGGCGATGAAATTATACTTATATATGAAACGACGGGACGTATTGTAAACCCCGGCGCACTTCCTATTTCGGTCGGTGTCACGGTTTACAATGTCGAAACAATGCTTGGCATTTATAATGTCCTTCATAAAAATAAGCCTGTGACGGAAAAGTATGTTACCGTAACGGGTGAAGTTAAAACGCCGATAACCGTAAAAGTCCCGATAGGTATTACCTTTAAAGAGCTTGTGGAAGCTGCGGGCGGCGCTACGGTTAAGGATGCGGCGTATATAAACGGCGGTCCTATGATGGGGAGTATTGTAAGCCCGTATGATGTTGTTACAAAAACCACAAACGCGGTGCTTGTGCTGCCGAAGGACCACTATGTTATAAACAGGAAAACA
>CACZTG010000131.1 GCA_902783995.1 uncultured Ruminococcus sp.
AGCAGACCGTAAATAAAAGCCTCCGCTTTATCTGCGTTACCGTCAAACAAATAAGCTTTAATATTAAGCCTGTTTGCCGCATTTATATTGTCCGCATTATCATCTATGAACACGGTTTCTTCGGGAACAAGCGAATATTTATTCAAAATATATTCAAAAATATTATTGTCCGGCTTTACCATACCTATTTCTGCCGAAAAAACAAGTCCGTCAAACAATTTAAAAATCCCCGTTTCTTTACGGTTCTGCGCGAAATGCCTGCTTATATTTGAAAGGATATACAATTTAAAACCGTCATTTTTAAGCCTTTCAATAAGCTTTTCAATTCCTTCAATATACGGAAGCTGTGTTATCCAGCCGTTACAAATTTTTTCCGCGTCACTGTGTAATTCCGGCGGAAGGTCACCCTTGACATTTTTAACAAAGTCCTCCTGAGACAGTGTGCCGCTATCTAATTTATCCCAATATTTTCTGTCAAACGCTTTGTCGCAAAGAAGCGTAATTTTTTGTTCATCTTTAATACCGAATTTTTTTATTATGTCCCTCGGTTCAAATGCGGCTATTGTGTTGCCGTAATCAAAAATTATATTTTTATATTTCATAAAAACTCCTTATAGCGCTGTTTTTTGCAAATCAATTTGTTCTCCCTGTTTTTTTATATGCATAAGATATTCCCTGTTACCGTCTCCGCCCGTTATCGGTGAGGGAACAATATTAACAGGCGTAAAGCCGTTTTGTATCACAAAATCATATATATCTTTTACGACCTTACTGTGAATTTTTTTATCTTTTACAATGCCGCCCTTCCCTATATTTACTCTTCCCGCCTCAAACTGAGGCTTTATAAGCGCGACAATATTTCCGCTTTCCTTTATAAACATAAAAGCTTTCGGAAGTATATGCTTTAAAGATATGAATGAGGTATCAATTGAAATAAAATCAACTTTTTCGCCTATATCTTCAAAATGCATATTCCTTATATTTACCTGCTCCATATTTATAACCTTAGGGTCATTTTTTATTTTTTCATGAAGCTGCCCGCTGCCTACATCAACCGCGTAAATTTTTTTTGCGCCGCCCTGCAGCATACAATCGGAAAATCCGCCGGTCGAAGCGCCCATATCAATGGCTGTAAGTCCGTCAAAATCAAGTCCAAATGCTTTAACCGCATATTCAAGCTTAATTCCGCCACGGCTTACGAATTTAAGGGTTTCTCCGATTACATCTATTTTGTCATTTTCATTTACATTACAGCTTGCTTTTAAAGCCTGCTTCCCGTTTAAATATATAAAGCCGCCCTTAATCATCTGTCTCGCTCTTTCACGGCTTGCTGCAAGACCGCGTTTATATATACTTATATCAAGCCTCTCGGGCATAAATTCACCTCAAATATGTCAATATATCCTCTGCAACGCTTTCAGCATCCATTCGTCTGATTTTTTTAAGCTCGTCCGGCGTACCCTGCTCAATTATGCCGCATTCATATGCTTTAATCATTATTTTAGTTTTAATGCCGTTTTCAGAAAGAACAGAAGCAAGCATTTCGCCCACACCGCCGCTTTTTACATTATCCTCCATAGTAACAACAAGCTTTACGTCAGAAGAATGTCCGGTTATAAAATCATTGTCAAGCGGCAGAACAGACCTTAAATCGGCAACCGCGGCGCTTAAACCTGATTTTTCAAGAATTGCGGAAGCTTTAAGAGCCTCCGAAACCATACTCCCACAGGCAAATATGATAACATCGCCGCCTTGATCTAAAAGCTCGGCTTTGCCGGGCATAAAAGCGGTTTTATATTCTATATCACATTTCTGACAGCCTCTCGGATACCTTATTACAACAGGAGAATTCATATTATTAACCGCAAAACACAGCATATTTTCAAGTTCTTTATAACACGATGGTGCAAATATAGATATATTCGGCATAAGTCTCATATATGACAAATCAAAAATCCCCTGGTGTGTTTCTCCGTCGGCGCCGACAATACCCGCCCTGTCGGCGCACATAACAACGTGCAGATTTTGAAGACATACATCATGAAGTGCTTCATCAAACGCGCGCTGCATAAAGCTTGAATATACAGCCGTAACAGGAATAATACCGTTAATAGCCATACCTGCCGCTGTTGAAACAGCGTGTTCCTCGGCTATACCTACATCAAGAAACCTATCCGGAAATTTTTCCGCAAACTCTGTAAGCCCTGTTCCATCGGGCATTGCGGCGGTTATTGCGAAAACCTTATTGTTTTTTTCGGCAATTTTTATGAGCGCTTGTCCAAATATACAGGAATAATCCATACAATGCTTCACGCTTCCCGCAGAAACGCCATGATATTCCTGCGGTTTTGTCTCCGCCGGTGTATAACCCTTTCCCTTAACTGTTCTGACATGCATTAAAACGCTGCCACTGATGTTTTTTATATGATTTAGTGCATTTATGAGCTGACTTATATTATGACCGTCAAACGGGCCGAAATAATCAAGCCCAAGCTCGTCAAAAACTGTATGTTTTACCAAGATACGTTTGAAGAAATCTTTTATTTTTTTAAGCAATATGAACAGATTTTCTTTTTTTCCGAGCCGTATTACAATTCTCTGTTTAAACCTGACATATTTATCGGACATTCTCATAGAGCTTATATACCTTGACATTGAGCCTACGTTTTTAGCTATTGACATTTTATTATCGTTTAAAACTATCAACATACGTGTCTTCCTGTTGCCTATATCGTTAATTGCTTCATAAGCAAGACCGTTACCGAAGGAACCGTCGCCTATAACCGCAATAATATTGTTCTTTTCACCCTTTAAATCCCTTGCTCTTGCCATACCGGCAGCAACGGAAATTGAGCTTCCGGCATGTCCCGAATTAAAACAGTCATATGGGCTTTCACTTGTTTTCGGAAATCCGGAAAGCCCACCGAATTTACGGAGCGTATCAAAACCGTCCGACCTGCCGCTTAAAATTTTATGTACATAGGACTGATGCCCCACATCCCAAATTACTTTATCATCAGGAAAATCAAAAACATAATGAAGCGCTATCGTAAGTTCTACAATGCCGAGATTAGACGCAAGATGACCGCCGTTTTCCATAACTTTATCAATCAGAAATTCACGTACTTCACCGGCGAGAATATTTAGTTTTTTTATATCAAGCTCACGTATTCTTACACCGTTTTTAATTTCATCCAAAACACTCAAATAATATCACTCCATATTGAACGCATAAATATATATTTATATTTTACCACATTATTTTTATGTTTTCAATAGATTATAAAAAAATCCCATATAAAATTTTAAAAAACATACATAATACAAAATGCGGCAGACCGTTTTACTTCGGCTGCCGCAGATTAAAACTGTGTCTTTAATTACTATTCTCATTCTGCAAATCTACCTCATGTTTAAAATCATTTGCAGAAATTCCAACATATTTTTTAAAAACACGCGCGAAAGAGTTATAGTTCATAAAACCAACCTCATCGGATATATCCTTTATTGTCATATTTGTATTTTTCAATAATAACTTTGCTTTTTCGATTCTGCTCTTATTAATATAATCAACCACACCTATACCATGTACATTTTTAAATAATGTTGATAAATAGGATGGTGTCAACTTAAATACATCCCCCAAAGACATTAATGATAAGTCCTTATTCAGGTTATTATCTATATATTCCTTTATTTTAAACGAAACGTTATCATTCGGATTTTCAATAATTGATAAAATAATATTGTTCAATATTCTAAGCAGCTGCGCACCAAGATCGTCTGCCGTAGAATATTTTACTATATCCGTTATGTTATTCTGAATATAATCCGCTTCCTCTGTGACTCTGTATTCGCTTTTTATACTGTATATAAAACGAAGAATAATTGCCTTTATATATTCTGACGGCATACACTTCATATTATCGGCAAATATTTTTACCGCTTCGGATGTACTCTCAAGGTTTCTTTCCGCTATTGCTTTCTTAATATTGTTCATAAAAATCATATAGCATTTTTGTGCTTCTTTTGTTCCAAACTTGTCCGCCGCTTTTTTTATGTTGGCTTTTCTTCCGCAGTTAAAGCGTTCTTCGGCAAGTTCTGAAAGTCTGACGCACCCTGCGCTTATATTCGTAATTGACGTAATGCCTGTAATTCTTGCCATGGATATCGTTTTGTCACTCTGCAAGCGAAGTATATCATTAACCGAATCAAATGCTTTATCAATACGACTCTCGGTATCATCGTTATCATCCTCTATAATAAATATTACCCTGTCGTTTTGAGGAATATTGCAAATGCAATTAAAATCATTAAAAAACACTGATTCAATTACCGCAAAAACCGTGTTCTTAACAGCAACCGATTCTTCCTTGCTGCTCCTTATTGTTTCCAGCCAGTTATCAATCATAAACAAGCATATAATATAACTTTCGGATTTGAAAATAACTCCGCATTCTTCAAGGATTTTGTTTATTCCGGCTTCATCATTCCAATCTCCGTCTATTATTCTTTGCCCCGCGTTTTGTCTTATAATAGAAAAATAATCATCCAGCTTTTTGCTTTTGCTGTTTAATTTTTCCTGCAAATTTGTCATATACTCATTTAACATCGCAAGCTCATCAAAGGAGTCTTTCTCTCCGTTTCCCATTTCTTTTGAGAAAATTAAATTAACATTTGAAAAAATTGTTTCAAACGGCTGATATATATACTTTGAAATTATAAGGATAATGATAATCTCAATCAATATAAGGCATAACACGACATAAATATATTTAAGATACACACCGTTTTTTTCACTTGATATACCGCTGTACGAAACAGCAAGTACATACATATATTTCGGTATTACCCTTGATTCCTTTATACATACGTCAAATTTTTCACCGTTTACATAGACATTTCCGTTTTCTTTAACATTTAATATGTTTTGAATATCATTGTCCGAAAACAAATTCTGCCTTCTGATTATAATTTCCGTATTGTTTTTCGGATTAATTATAAAAAAATTTCCTTTTCCGTCTCCGTTGCCGGATACCGAATTAACAATATTTGACATATTCACATTTATTATAACACATCCGCTCTGATATGAAGAATCACTCATGTTAAGCGGTGAAACTATTGATATAACATTATGGTAACTTCTCTCGGTATTCATTTCCGATATATAAGGCGTCATATACGTATAGTTATTCGCGGCCTGATAACGAAGCTCTGTCATTCTTTTCCATTCTTCAAAATTGCTTACCTGTTTTAAACCGGATTTTGTATCAATAATGGTATATTTCCCGTCGTATATCCATATACTGTCAACATTACTGTAATCAGCATATAAGCCGACAAATTCGGAGAAGCTTGTTGAAAAACCAAGAACGTCTCCGCTGTATGCAAGTTTAAACAATTGCTGTATATTTTGATTCTGACTGTTTACCGCAAATGGAATTTTTACAATTCTTTCCAGCTCGCTTTCGGTCTGAGCAACATTATATTCCATTTGTAATCGGTTTCCGTTTATAAATTTTTTATTAAGATAATGTGTGGAAGTTGACATTGCTATAATAGCAACAACAACAATAGTACTTACTGCTATTGCAACGTTTCCGGCAATAATCTGATTTAATATTTTTTTTCTTGAAATCTTTTTTCTTGAAAAATGCATAAAACGTTTCACCTCACTGCCATTTTATCTTAAAAATCAAAATTTACAGGCTGATTTCAAATTTTCCTGAAGAATTTTTTGTGAAATTTATTTCTTTTTTGAAGGTCTTCCCGTCAACATTTATTTCAATATCGTATTTGCCGTAAAAACCTTTGAATTTTGCTGTCCCGTTTACGTCCGTATTTACCTTGATTTCGGTATGCCATTTTTCCGAAAACAATTCCTTTATTTTAAAATAGGCAGGCTTCGGTGTCAAATCATACCTTAGCAAACCGCCGTGATAGTAGTTTTCACCCGCTGTCATATCCCCGCGCGGAGCAAATGCCGCATAACCGTCCGGCAAATTCCAATATATGATTTGCTCCACATTGGGGTGTGAAAACCAAATTGAATACAGCTTTTCTATTATTTCCGCCTGTAATTTTTCATCTTCGGGCTTATTTGAATACGCGGGAATTGTAACCTCCGTTACATGTAAGGGCTTCCCGAACCTTGAATATAAATTCATATGCTCATACAGATTTACGGGGTCATAATAGCTCCTTGTACTCTCGTATTCATTTTCAGAACGGTAAAACATATGAAATTGCATACCTATAGCGTCGATTCTTGCTCCTTTTAACATATTGGCTTCAATATACGCATAGTATTTATCCGTAGTCATACACCTGTCGGTCCACGGCAAATAGGAATATTCGTTTATAACAAGCTGATTTACAGGAAAATATTTTTCCGCAAGCTTAAAGCAAAATTCAATATAATCGGGGTCCTTATAAAATGCCGTCGTTCCTCCGTCACGCCATTCCATTTCATTTGTAACCTCAATTGTGGGTATTTTTTCCTTGTACCTTTCCGAAATTTCTTTATATCTTTTTTCAAGGGCAAGCTTTATTTCGCCAACACTTGCAGCTTTAAGCCACTGTGGAAAAAATTTTTCATACGCAAGCCCATGCTCACGAGGTTCTATTCCGTTACTCTCACAAAAATCCATACACAAATCAATCGGAGGTCTCCTATATAGCTTTTCACTGCCTGCCTCATATCTTGTTTTTCCTCTTTCGGGCTCTGTAGCGTCCCAATAAAACGGCAAGGTTGCCATATTAAACGCTTCGGTAAAATATTTTCTGTATAATTCATTTTTTTCCTGCGATTCAAATTCATCAAGCATAAAAAGATTTGCCCCGTATTTAAACTCATGTGTTTTCTGTTTTATGGAAATTTCAGAGCTGCAAAACGGAGTTCCGCTCTTATCCTTAACAGTTATTTCGGCATAACCTTTACGGTTTTGCTCAATTCCGCTACGCACTCGTTCTTCCATATAGTTTCTGTTTGCTTCAAACAAGTCCAATACATTTTTTCTAACATTCATGGCTGACAGCTCCTTTAATATTATATCAAAAAAGAATAATAAATTCAAGTCTTATATTAGCACACAATTAAAAAAATTGCAATATATATATTCCCCAAATTATTGCACATTTATCTTTTTAATAAATTGCAACATATTAAATAAAATGCAATAGCATAAAAGTTTTTAAACCGGGGTTAACAATTACATAAAAAAAGACTTCTTTTAAAAATTAAAGAAGTGACAAAAAAAGCACAGGCGCGAATTTTCTCCGACCTGTGCTGTAAATATATACTGTTCCGGACACTGTTACATTAAAAGCTCACAATACAACTCCGTCCTTAAAAATTGATATTTCTTCATATCCGTTTTCTTCGTTTTTGGTTTTTTTACCGTTTGCCACCTCTATGATGAAATCTGTAAATTCGTCTGTTAAATCCTTTTCGATAAGTCCGCTCGCGTCAAAATCAATCCAGCCTTTTTTTCTTTCGGCAAGGCTCTTATTTGTCGATATTTTCACAGTCGGCACAAAGGTTCCCACAGGCGTTCCTCTGCCCGTTGTAAAGAGTATCATATTGACGCCCGCAGCCAAAAGATTTGTAATAGCCACTATATCGTTACCCGGTCCGTTAAGGAGTGAAAGCCCGCTTTTGCTTACAGTATCGCCGTAATCAAGTACGTCCGTAACAGCCGCAAGCCCGCCCTTCTGCACGCAGCCGAGCGATTTTTCTTCAAGGGTTGTTATTCCGCCTTCTTTATTGCCGGGAGAAGGATTCTCGTATATAACCTGATTATGCCTTGTAAAATATTCCTTAAAGTTATTTATAAGCATAACGGTTTTATCAAAAACCTCTTTATCCACGCAGCGCTTCATTAAAAGATGTTCAGCACCGAACATTTCCGGCACTTCGGTTAAAACGCACATTCCGCCATATGACGTTAATCTGTCACAAAACCTTCCTACAAGCGGATTTGCCGTTATGCCCGAAAGCCCGTCGCTGCCTCCGCATTTAAGCCCGACTTTAAGCTTTGACAGCGGCACAGAAACTCTTTTGTCCTTTGCGGCATTTTCCTGCAACTCTTTTACAAGCTTTACACCTGCGGAAATTTCGTTCTCCGCTTCCTGCGCAATCAAAAACTTTACTCGGTTTTCGTTTATATTTCCAAGCACCTTTTTAAATTCGGGTATGTTGTTATTTTCACAGCCAAGCCCCATAACAAGCACACCGCCGCTATTTGGATTTTTTACAATCCCCCTTAAAATAAGCTGCGTTGTTTTGTGGTCATCACCAAGCTGCGAACAGCCAAACGGGTGCGTAACGCATTTCGCGCCTGTCTGCCTCGCGATTTTTTCGGCGGATTTGTTTATACAGCCCACTGTGCACACAATCCAAATATCATTTCTTATACCCACATTTCCGTCCTCGCGGATATAGCCCATAAATGTCTTATCGGATTTTATATATTCTGTTTTATCCTCATAAGACTCATAGGTATATTCAAGCACTCCGGACAGATTTGTTTTCATATTATGCGAATGAACATGCCCGCCTTTTTTTATGTTTTCCGCAGCGTGTCCTATCGGCTGACCGTATTTTATTATATTTTCACCTTTTTTTATGTCACGAACCGCGTATTTATGACCGTTATTAAGGTTAACCTCAACATTATCGAGCTTATTTATTAACATATTTTTCTACCTCATCCGTAAGATACGATAAATCCTCGCCCCAAAGCTTAACATTCGCAAGTATTTCTTTTACTGCCGCGGTTTTCATAAAAGCGCAAATTTCTTTATCGTCATTTGTCATATCTGTCCTGTAAAAATCAATTAGCTTTGCAAAAGAGAAAATAAGAGTTTTTGGTATTTTGTTATACCTTTTTATATACTCCGTAATGGACGGCAAAACTCTCACTTTAAATTTGCTTACAGAATTAAGCGCTATTGAGGAAAGATAGTGTTTTATGTATGGATTTGCGAAGCGCTTTAATACATTATCGGCATATTCCGCAAGCTCCTCTTTCGGTAAGTCAAGTGTCGGTATGATTTCATCATAAACACAAGCCTTAATATGAGAGAGCATTTTTTCATCGTCCATACAAGATTTGACGGTATCAAAGCCGCTAAGAAGAGCGTAAGGCACCAAAGATGTATGCGCTCCGTTTAATATTCTTACCTTTCTTGTGCGGTACATTTCAAGATTATCCGTTAAAATCACATTAAGTCCGCATTTATTAAAAGGAATTTCAGAAAACAAATCATTGTATCCCTCTATTACCCACAAATGAAAATATTCGGAGGTGTTCAGCATTTTATCGTCAATTCCCGTATCCTCATCCTTAGGATAGCCCGTATTTATGCGGTCAACCAATGTATTACAGAAAATATTGTCATTTTCTATCCATTTTTTAAAATCCGTTCCCAAATTCCATAAATCGACATATTTAAAAATGCATTTTCTAAGATTTTCGCCGTTTTTGTCTATAAGCTCACAAGGCAAAAACACAAAGCCCGGCAGCCCTTTTTCAAACCTTGCCTTTAAAAGCTGTGTAAGCTTTGCGGGAAAGGTTTTGGCGGGTTTATCCGTTATTTTATCGTTTTCGTCAAAGCAGATACCCGCTTCTGTTGTGTTGGATATTACAAAACGAAAATCGGGATTTTTAGCAAGCTCTAAATATCCGTTAAAATCGTCATAAGGCTTTACGCACCTTGAAATGACATCTATTTTCTTTGTTTCAACGCCTTCAAGACCTCTGCAAATATGCGTATATTTACAGCCTTGCGCCGTGAGAACATCGCACATACCCTTCTCAATAGGCTGAACAACGACAACCTTACCGCCAAAATCTGTCTTTTCGTTGACAATTTGCAGCATCCAATCCGCAAAACCGCGAAGAAAACCGCCCTCGCCAAACTGAATGATTCTTTCTTTCATTACTGCACGCTCCGTTCATTTTTAATATAGAAATTTGTAATCTGTAAGATATTTCTTTGTGTTTTCACACATTTCATAAAACAATTTTTCAGCGTCACTCACGGAACATGTTACAAGCGGGTCATTTATAAAAGCGGATAAAATCTTGCCCGG
>CACZTG010000132.1 GCA_902783995.1 uncultured Ruminococcus sp.
TAATCATAACAACAATCAAAGAAACTAACATTTTATTTTCCTCCAAATTTTTTATTTTTTATTTATTCTTACAGATTCAAACGGCTTTCCGCTGCCGTCATAATATCTGCCCATCATCTCGTAAAATTCAAGTCTCAAAACCTGAATTGACACAACAAAAGCTTCCATCGCCATAACAAATATATTTCCGAATATAAGTATAAACGTATTGCCGAAGCTTCCGGACGCCCCTCCCATAACCGCAAGCTGATAAACAACCATCATCATACCCGCGTGGACAAGAGCAAACGCTCCAAGCCTTATATATGAAATAGTATTTGTAACATAGCTTAAAAGAACATCAAACATTTCAAAGCCGTTTACCATACAGTATTCCGCAATGCTCTCGCCAAAGCTTATGCCCTTACCTTCAAAAATGCCTTCAAGCGCTTCTTTTAAAAAAATAATCAAAAGCGGACAAACCGTTATTGCTGCCGTTAATGCGAAAGGAACATTTTTCTTTAACAAAAGCTTCGCTATTACCACGGCTATTATCCCGCCGTAAAAAACGATACCCGCAAGCCCGTTTTGCGAAAACAGCGCGTCGGCGTACTTTTTCTTTTTAACGGAATTTACAATGTTCATTATCATTGCAAGAAGTACAAATACCGCGCCGACCGAAACGGCAGAGGCAAGAAGCGTTGCAGCGTCCTCCATAGGACTGATCCAAAGATGACGTATCAGCCCTTCGTTACCGAAAACACTTCCGAACATAAAGCCGAAAAGCGTCGCGAAAACACCCGCAAGTGACATTATACCCGCAATAGCAACATGCTTAAGCCTGTAAATGATAAAACCGCCGATTGCAAGCACAAGCCCCTGTCCCACATCGCCGTACATCATACCGAATATAATCGAAAACGTTATTGCCATAAAAGCTGTCGGGTCAATTTCATTATAGGATGGTGTGCCATACATCGAAAGGAACATATCAAAGGGCTTGGCGAAAAAACATTGTTTAAGCCTGGTGGGCGGTCTGACGCTTACGTTTTCGGGCTTTGCCGTCCGCACTATAAGGTTTTCGTCTTTATTAAGCCCGTCGCTGAATTTTCCGCTTTCGCTTTCCGGAACCCAGTCGGACATTATAAACATTTTTCTTGTCCTCGCTGCCTTAAGCCTTGTCTTTGAAACGGCGTATTTACGCATTACGCTTGAAATTACAGCCTTTGCTTTTTCGGAATTGTTATCACGGTATTCATTAAGCTTCTCTTCAAGGCTTTTGAGTTCCTCCGCCAATTGCGCATTTTCATCGCTTACCCTTTTTATTGCCTCCTGAGGCGTTCCGAAAGCCTTATCCGAAACTCTTATTCTTTCAAAATTAAGCGATGCGAAAATATTATCTACTTCCTCATGGCAGCTGTGGGGTGTCAGATACATACCGTAAACATAATCCTTTTCCTCCGTGCTTACAAAAAACAACGCGTTTATATCATCTAAAAAAGTTATAAGCTTATCGTAAGAATTACGCTTCATTCTGCCAAATCTGAAACGCATAAACTTAAAATTAAAAAGCTCTTCAAGTTTATATGTCGCGTTCCCCATATGAGCAAGCTGGTCAATCAAAATATTATTGCTGCCTATAATGTCTGTGATTTCATTATATTTTTTCCTGTTATCGCTGTAAAATTTTTCCGTAGCGCTCAAAAAATTTAAAATCTCATCCTGACTGTAATGCGTGCTTTCTTTTCTATATACAGCATCAAGACGCATTATTTCACACATTTCAAGCGTTCTCTTGTAAAGCCCTTCACATATATCGTCACTTTTTTCAAAACCTTCAAGCCCGTTAATATCGCCCAAAACCTCTGAAGCGTTTTCAATATGCACGTCACTTTCTATTATATATTTATCAACTATTTCATCATAATCTTTAATCGGAGCAATAATATTCACAAGCTCCATTTTTTCAATTGCCATAAGATTTCACCTCTTTTTACGGCAAGCCGGCTATTTTATAAAAACATAGTTTAAAATTTCTTTCGGATTAAGCGAATACCTTACACCTTCCGCAACGGAACAAATATTTCCAAGCTCAAGCTCTTTCGCGTGCAGA
>CACZTG010000133.1 GCA_902783995.1 uncultured Ruminococcus sp.
ACGAAAAAAAACTGTTTTTTTCTTACGGCATAGAAATTGTCCAAACGTCCGTTTCCTCAAAATGCAAGCTTAAAGATGCTTCCTCCCTTATAACCGATATAACCTCCTCATACAATAAAATTTTAAATTTCACGGCGGCTCTCTGCGCAAATGCCGTTGACCCTTCCATGCTCTATGACGCCGTTACGGACGGGCTTGAGGAAGGAATTTTTTAATTTCCTTTTAAAAATACCGCAATACTTGACACTTTTCTCTTTTTATGGTAAACTGATACTGATAAAAAATAAAGAGAGGTTTTTGTTTTGAACAGTGAATTGATTTTTTTAAAACCGGTTTTTAAAAGTATGATATGGGGCGGCGATAAGCTTAAAAAAGATTTCGGTTATGACGTAAGCGGTGATAATATCGGCGAATGTTGGGCTATAAGCGCTCACCCGAACGGTGACTGCGAGGTCATAAGCGGAGAGTTTAGAGGTCTGAAATTAAGTGAGCTATGGGAAAATCACCGTGAGCTTTTCGGCGGAGAAAAAGGAGACAGATTTCCTCTCCTTATAAAGATACTTGACGCTAAAAGCGACCTCAGCATACAGGTACACCCCGATAACGAATATGCCCGCTTAAACGAAAACGGCTCTCTCGGCAAAACGGAATGCTGGTATATTTTAGACTGCGAAAAAGATACTACCATTATTATCGGGCATAATGCAAAGGACAAAAAGGAGCTTGCCGATATGATTCACGGCGGCAGATGGAATGAGCTTATTCGTGAAATTCCCGTAAAAAAAGGTGATTTTTTCCAGATTGAGCCGGGCTGCCTGCACGCAATCAAGGGCGGCACAGTTATTCTCGAAACACAGCAAAGCAGCGACATCACCTACCGCGTGTATGATTATGACAGGCTGCAAAACGGCAAGCCACGTGAGCTTCATATAGAAAAAAGCATTGATGTAATTAACGCTCCCTTCACGCCGCCGTCATTCAAGCGTACCTTGACCGAAAAAAACGGTTATACGGCGGAACGGCTTATAAAATGCGAATATTACACCGTCGAAAAAATTACGACCTGCGGAAAAGCTGAAATTGATATGGACAAAAGCTTTCTTAATATAAGCGTTATCGGGGGCAGCGGCACTGTAAACGGCATCAGCATCAAAAAAGGCTCAAATTTCATCGTGCCTTCGACCTGCGAAAAGCTTATATTTGAAGGGGATTTGGAGTTTATTGTATCTTACACTTAAAAGACGGAGACTGTTATGAAAAAAAAGAACAACCGAAACACAAAAGGCAGAATAATATCCGCGGCATGGCGCCTTTTTTATAAGCAAGGCTATGACGATACAACAGTCGAGGAAATAATTGAGGAATCCGAAACCTCGCGCGGCTCATTCTATCATTATTTTGAAGGGAAGGACGCTCTTTTAAGCTCTCTTTCATACCTTTTTGACGAGAAATATGAAGAGCTTGAAGAAAATCTCAACGATATAAAAGGAAGCTTTGAAAAGCTTATGTTTTTAAACCGTGAGCTTTTCGACTACATAGAAAACAACATTTCGCTTGACCTTCTCGCAAGGCTTTATTCATCGCAGCTTGTAACAAAAGGTGAAAAGCATCTTCTTGACCATAACAGGGTTTATTACAAGCTTTTAAGACGCATCGTTTCGGAAGGGCAGCAAAGCGGCGAGCTTACAAGGGACGTCACAGTAAACGAAATTGTCAAAACCTACGCGCTTTGCGAAAGAGCACTGCTTTACGACTGGTGTATATGCGACGGGGAATATTCGCTTAAAGGCTATGCCGAAAAGCAAATGCCGATGTTTTTATGGAAATTAAAGAACTAATTTTTTAAATAGCATTTACATTTTTTATATTTTATGTTATACTTATTAAAAAATTATAACTGAGGTGGTTAAAATGAAAAAAGTTTTATTTGCACTCCTACTGTTTATGCTGATTTTTTCATGCGGCTGCACAAATATTTCGGTGATAAATAAGCAGGACAATCAAAAAACCAATGAATATTTACTGAAATCCGACAGCGAAATAGTAACGGAAGTGGATTTATCCAAGCTAAACGATACCGAACTCCGATATGCTCTTGAGGAAATTTATGCAAGGCACGGAAAAGTATTCAGTGACGCGAACTATGAAAAGTATTTTAATTCCAAGTCCTGGTACACGCCCGACCCTTCATTTAACGAAAATTCTCTTTCGGCGCTTGAAAAGGAAAACGCGGACTATATTATCGAATACATAAATAACCACAGTGAAAAAACTTCAACCGCTGATACAAGCAACTCTTTAAGTAAATATGATGAGGATTATTATTACAGCAATTACCGCGGCGACAATACATATATTGTTCCGGACAGCAGTGTAAGAAGGCTTACCGTGCGAGAGCTTTCGGGTTGCTCACCCACTATGCTTGCTCTTATCAGAAATGAAATTTACGCTCGTAACGGCTACATTTTCCAAAAGCAAAAGTATAAGGATTATTTTTCTTCTAAAGCCTGGTATTCACCGGATCCAAACTTTAACGAAAGCTTCCTGAACGATATTGAAAAATATAATATTCAGCTTATAAAAAGTATGGAATAAAACTATGAGCGGTAAAACAGGCAAATACAAGAAAATTATAACCGCAATACTGACATCTTTTATATTATTAATATCTGTAACAGCGGTTACAGGCTTTATATTTTTCACAAAAAACTATGATATCGTTATTGAAACAGACAATAAACAAGAAGCTCACGTCAAAGAAAAAGCGAAAGAAAAAAATTCAGTCCCCGGAAATGCCGGAAACACACCGCAAAGTACATCGTCTTTAACGACCGAAAAGGTCTTTACAGTCGTAATAGACGCGGGACATCAAAAGGTTGGTGATCCCGGACAGGAGCCTGTTGCTCCCGGAGCGTCACAGACAAAAGCAAAGGTTGCATCCGGAACAAAAGGCATTGTTACTCAAAAACCGGAATGTGAGGTAACGCTTGAAATTGCGCAGATTTTAAACGCGGAATTGAAGTCACGCGGATATAACGTTATTATGGTCAGAGAATCAAATGATGTCAACATAAGCAATTCGGAACGTGCCGCCGTTGCGAATAACGCAAACGCAGATGCCTTTTTGCGGCTGCACTGTAACGGCAGCAACGACAGCAACGTAAACGGAGCTTTAAGTATGTGCCAGACAAAAAACAACCCATACTGCGGCAGCTTATATACATATAGCAGGAAGCTCTCGGAATGTGTTTTATCCTGCTTATGCGCCGAAACCGGTGCAAAAAACCGCGGTGTTTCCGAAACCGACAGTATGAGCGGAATAAATTGGTGTAAGGTGCCGGTTACCATTATAGAAATGGGCTTTATGACTAATCCTGCCGAAGATCGCCTTTTATCTGACGTTGATTATCAGAAAAAACTTGCGGCAGGTATAGCAAACGGGCTTGATTTGTATTTTAAAAATTAGTAATGCAGCGGCGGTACGGTTTTTTAAAACCGTACCGCCGCTGCATTATTTTCTGTTACTTTTCAACTATTCTTTCACAGCCGCCCATATAAGGCTGAAGCGCTTTCGGAATTTTCACGCTGTATTTTTCTCCGTCAAATTCAAGGTTGTTTTCAAGAAAAGCTATTAACATTCTCGGCGGCGCGACAACCGTATTATTTAATGTATGCGCAAGATATTTTTCTCCGTTCTCACCCTTAACTCTTATGCCGAGCCTTCTTGCCTGGGCGTCTCCGAGGTTTGAGCATGAGCATACCTCAAAATATTTCTGTTGTTTCGGTGACCACGCCTCAACGTCATAGGATTTGACTTTAAGGTCGGCAAGGTCGCCGGTGCAGCATTCAAGAGTGCGGACGGGGATATCCATTGAGCGGAACAGCTCTACGCTGTAGCTCCACATTTTGTTAAACCAATCCATGCTTTCTTCGGGCTTACACACAACTATCATTTCCTGCTTTTCAAACTGATGTATGCGGTATATGCCTCTTTCTTCAATTCCGTGAGCGCCTTTTTCCTTGCGGAAACACGGCGAATAGCTTGTAAGTGTAAGCGGAAGGGCGCTTTCGGGCGTTATTGTGTCAATAAATTTACCTATCATAGAATGTTCGCTTGTACCTATAAGGTACAAATCCTCACCTTCTATTTTATACATCATAGCGTCCATTTCTTCAAAGCTCATAACGCCTGTTACAACATTACTCCTTATCATAAACGGAGGTATGCAGTACGTAAAGCCTTTGTTTATCATAAAATCGCGCGCATACGAGAGAACCGCGCTGTGAAGCCTTGCTATATCGCCCATAAGATAGTAAAAGCCCTCACCGGAAACCTTTCCCGCCGCTTCTTTATCAATACCGTTAAATTTAGCCATTATATCCGTATGGTATGGGATTTCAAAATCGGGCTTCGTTTTTTCACCAAACTGCTCAACCTCAACGTTCTCCTCATCATTTCTGCCAATCGGAACAGAAGGGTCAACAATATTCGGAATTTTCATCATAACGTCTTTAAGCCGCGTTTCAAGCTCGCTCTCTTTTACTTCAAGCTCTTTAAGCTCGTCCGCCTGAGCATTTACCTGTTTTTTGATTTCTTCCGCTTCGTCACGCCTTCCTTGTCCCATAAGCGT
>CACZTG010000134.1 GCA_902783995.1 uncultured Ruminococcus sp.
AAAAAATATGATGCCGATATTGTTACCTTTACATCATCAAAGGATTTTCCGGAAGATGACGCTATATTTAAAATATTTCCCGAAGTAAAAACAGTTATCGGACTTGGTTTTCGTGTGCTTAGAGGAATGTACCGCGGCGTGGAGGAAGGAACGGTTTATTATCAATATACGACAATGGGTGTTGAAAATTTAGAAGAAACCGTTATGCCTTACGCAATGCTTCATGTTGCGAATCTTCTTGAACGGGAGGGCTTTACGGCGCTTCCTCAAAGAAGGCATCAGACAATTATGCAGGAGGAGGACAGCACAAATCCGGAAGTCGATTATACGGATATTTTCAGAGGAATAAAGGCTGAAAATCAGATGAATCTTGAAAATGCTGCCGTAATTTGCGGTATAGGCGAAAAGGGCTTCGGAGGAAGAATATTAAATAAAGAGTACGGTCCTTTTTTAAGATATTGTTTTGTGCTTACCGATGCCGAAATTGAGCCTACCGAAAAAATAACGTATAACCTTTGCGATAATTGCGGTGAGTGCCTAAAAGCCTGTCCCGGCAAAGCAATAAACGAGGACGGCGTCACAGACCCGTGGAGATGCGCTGTATATTATAACGGCGCTAACGGAAAGAAAAACCCGTTTATGCCGCCCGACGCTTTCGCGCATTTTGAGAATAAAATGGATATTATAAACGGCGACGCTGTTTTTGACAGCGAAGAAGCCAGGAAAATTCTTGACAATATCTATTTTTATCCTCCCGCAAAGCATTTTTACCGTACTTCAATATGCGGCAGAGCGTGCGACAGAGCTTGTTATATTCATCTTGAAGAAAAAGGGCTTCTTTCAAAAAAATTCAAAAAGAAATTCCGTAACGGAGATGATTGGGAGCTTAGCACGAAGCAGTATATAACGGGCAAGAGAGAAAAACCGTGGATATTTACGGGACAAGAAAAAAATAAGTAATAATTGCGGTAATATTTGTTGGATTTTTAGGCTGTGGAAATAAAATCATTTTCATAGCCTATTTTTTAAAAAGTAAAAATATTTGCATTTTATTCAAGAATAATAAATAAAGTTCTTGATTTTACAGTAAAAATAATGTATAATTTTTATATACAAACAGAAAGGCGCAAATAAAAATGAATGCAAGCGGTTATATCAGGGAGAATCATTCGTCTATGTATTGCGAGAGAGAAAAACGGAATTTCCGCCGTCAAATGACTTATTCGCATATTCATAACGTTTATGAGCTGTATTATCTTTTTGACGGCAGGGTTCAATATAATATTGACGGTGAAACCTATGACCTTAAAGCCGGCAGCTTTGTTTTTATTTCAAAGGAAACGCCTCATAAAACGACTGCTTTTACATCACATCATGAGAGATTTTTAATAATGTTTAATGATGATAATCTTCCCGTTGAAGCGCTTTCCGAGTTTAAAAAAATTATTATAGGAAGACATCTTGTCTTGCCCACCGATAAAAAATATAAATTTGAATTGATTTTGGCGGATATTGAAAAAGAAAAAAAGATTAACGATAAATACAGCGAAAAAATGATTGAACGGTATTTGTATCGGCTTATTGTTTTTATTATAAGAAACCATAGAAGCTTTTATGATGAGTCTGATAAAAAAATTCCTCCGTATATAGACGAAATATCAGAATATATATCGAAAAATTACGCACAGGATATTACGCTTGCTTCAATCGCAAAGACGGTTCATATGAATGAATCGTATATGTCAAGACGTTTCGGGGAGCTTACGGGAGCAAACATAAGTGAGCATATAAACAGCGTCCGAATAAGAGAAGCAATAAAATTGCTTACGGAAACGGATTGTTCCGTTACGGAGGTCGCTACAAAATGCGGCTTTAATAATGAAAACTATTTTGCGGCGGTTTTTAAAAAAATGCTTGGAACCACGCCGCTTAAATATAAAAACGAAAATAAGGATGTGGATTTTTATGAAATTTGAAGGGGGAAAAGTTTCGGATATTAAGCTTGCTTACATAGGAGGCGGCAGCCGCGGCTGGGCATGGGGACTTATGAGTGACCTTGCCGCAAGTGATGATATATCGGGAAGCGTGAGCCTTTATGATATTGATATGGATGCCGCAAAGAAAAATGAGATAATAGGCAATAAGTTTTCCGCGCTTAAAGAAGCGAAATCTGTTTGGCGTTACTCTGTTGCGAATACTATTGAGGAAGCTTTACAAGGCGCGGATTTTGTGATTATTTCGATTTTGCCGGGTACTTTTGACGAAATGGAATCCGATGTTCATACGCCCGAAAAATACGGTATTTATCAGTCTGTCGGGGATACAACGGGACCCGGAGGAATTATAAGGGCAATGCGCACCGTTCCGATGTATGAGGGCTTTGCGAAAGCGATTGAAAAATGCTGCCCCGGCGCATGGATAATAAACTATACAAACCCGATGACGCTGTGCGTTAAGACGCTTTACAGAGTTTTCCCGAAAATAAAAGCTTTCGGATGTTGCCATGAAGTTTTCGGAACGCAGGGATTTCTTGCGAAAATTGCAGAAAAAAAGCTTGGTGTAAAAGATGTTAAAAGAGATGAAATAAAGGTAAACCCGGTAGGAGTAAATCATTTTACGTGGCTTACGCAGGCTAAATATAAAAACACCGATTTGTTTCCGATATATAAAGAATTTTGTGAAGAGAACAAAGACGGATATACCGATGGCGCAGTGGAAGATAATTGGATGAACAATTTTTTCAGAAGCGAACAGAAAGTAAAAATGGAACTTTTCAGAAAATTCGGCTATATTGCGGCAGCAGGGGACAGGCACCTTGCCGAATTTTGTGAAGGAAAATGGTATCTTGAAAGCCCGGAAAGAGTAAAAGAGATGCATTTTGGCTTAACGCCTGTATCGTGGAGAAAAAATGACCTTAAAGAGAGACTTAGTAAAAGCGAAAGAATAGTAAACGGTGAAGAAGATGTTAAAATAAAAGGAACGGGCGAGGAAGGCGTAAATCAGATAAGGGCCCTGCTTGGACTACATGACCTTGTAACAAACGTAAATATTCCAAATGTAGGGCAAATTCCAAACCTTCCTTTGGGCGCGGTTGTCGAAACAAATGCCGTTTTTCGTTCCGATAGCGTTACACCTGTTTTTGCGGGGAAAATACCAAAATCAATTTATCCGCTTGTTTCAAGAGTATGCGGTGAGCAGGAGCTTGTTTCGGAAGGCATAGCCGAAAGAAATCCGGGCAAGATTTTATCCGCTTTTATAAATGACCCGCTTGTAACATGTTCCGTGAGTGACGCTGAAAAATTGTTTTACGAAATGTGTGAGAATACAAAGGCGTATCTTGAAGGTTTTGAATTTTAATGAATGTATTTACAAAATTGTAAATACCAGACTGATGACAAAGTCATCAGTCTGAGCAGAGGCTGAAAAACGAAGGTATATTTCGTCCTTTAAATCTCGTCGGCGTACAAAGGTACGGTAGAGGTTTAAAGGGCGGAAAGCAA
>CACZTG010000135.1 GCA_902783995.1 uncultured Ruminococcus sp.
GCGGATATCGCGATTAAAATTGTTACAATAACCGCAATAGGCATAAATCTGATATAAAGGAAAAACATCAAAACCGTATATCCGAGCATAGCAGCCATATACGCTATCGACCTGAAACCCGCCGCAAAAGAAAGCAAAAAAGAGTTTTTATAAATTTGCTTTAAATTCAGCTTAAATGTGACAATCTGCGTCCATGTATAGGCATGCATAACAGCGTATATTTCAAAAACAAGTATCAGTATAACAAGCGCAGCAATGGGCAGCGCGCCTCCTTTTGTTTTTAAAAGCGAAAAATAAAACACTATTCCGAACAGGCTTATACAAACTATTATTTTATCAATCAGCGACGCGAAAAAAGCAAGCCAGAAATTTTTCTTCGTATGTTCAAGATAATCGCTGAAAAGAAAGGCGTTTTCCTGCCTTGCGTAATTTCTGAGAACATAATTATATCCCGCGGAAAAAATCCCCCCGCCGAAAAAAACTATTAACAAAACCGAAAGTATCGCACCAAGCAAAAGCGTAATGCTGCTTTGAATTTCCACGACGCTTGAACCGTTCAGTTTTGAAAGTTCCTCAAACGTACCGGCCGGTAAAGAATTAAATATCATAGGCAATATAAAAACAGCCATAAACATCCAATAAAACGCGAAAGTAACGATGCTTGTCAAAACATATAAAAGGTTAAGCTTTATATAATTCCAGAACTTTCTCGTAAATAAATCAAAATATAGCGCCGCGCCTTTTTTGGGCGGCTCATTTCCGGTGAGGATTATCCTCGGCTCTCTGTTGTAGTTGTTAAAAAGTGGCATAAAATTACCGCATCCTTTCTCATTTGCTAAAACCCAAAAGCATATTTAAAATAATATTATTTTTATAAAAATATGTGCCGATTACCGACGTGTCAAGCTCTTTTATTATATGTTCATTTCCGGAACTTAAAAGCATAAAAATAAAAATCGCGCCGAAAATATAACATACAATTATTCCGTTTACAGCTCCTATTGCCGCGCCCATAATACCGTTAAACTGCTTTAAAACAGGGAGCTTAACCATAAGCAAAATTACTTTTGTTAAAAGCTTTATTGTAATTATAACAAAAAGTATAAACATTATGCCAATAACGGTTTTTGTCCCGGTTTCACTTATCGAGCCGGCTACGCTGCTGTTAAAATCATTTACGCCGTTTTTTAAAAAAGCAGGTAAATCGGGCTGATTTTTTGTGACGTATTTTAAAAAACCGTCCGAAATGTTGCTTCTGATTTTCCCGATTATAACCGCAGTCGGCTCATAGTTGCATATAAATTCGTAAAACCTGTCAAAAAGCAAAAAGCCGATTATACAGGATACAATATACGAAAACATACCGACAACAGTCCTTGCAAACCCTTTTTTAGCTCCGAAAAAAATACATAAAACAAATGCAACAATAAATATAATATCAATAATCATATTTTAAAGCACCCCTTTTTTAAACCACCGACAGAATTTCGGCAGTTGTTCCCGAAACCACAAAAACTTTGCTTTTTGAGCCGAATATACAGCATTTACTTATATCACGGCTTAAATTATTGATTTTTTTAACAGAAGCGTCTTTTCTTAAAGTTATAATATTCGCGGAATTTATAACCTCAATCGAATCACCGTATATTTCAACGCTTCTGACATCTCCTTCAATTTCCGAAAAGCCAAGCTCTTTTCCAGATGAACTTACAATATATATTTTTGTCGTTTTTGCGGAAGTCGTTGAGCTTCCGTTTATTCCGAACGCCATCGCGTAATCATTTTTCGCATTATAAACCGTTATTTCACCGGGATATGTATAACTCCATGTTTCGTTACCGTTTTTGTCCATTTTAAAAGTGTTTTTTGTTCCGACGCATACAAGCTTATCGCCCGACCATCTCATATAGGTTACAATATTGTTTTCAAGGTTTTTGCCGCAATAAGGCTTGCCGTCGGTTGTTATATCAAAAAGAGAAATTATACCGTAAGCTTCGGAAGCGCTTGAGCTGTCAAGCTGCGCCGCCGCAAGCGTTTTATTGTCTTTTGCAAGACCTGCGTATATTACATCATTATTTGCTGAACTCCATGAATATTTGAGCTTTGAGGTATTATCATACACGGCAATCTGCGCCTTATATCCACGAAGCTTAAGAGTTGCTGTCACCCACCCGTTTTCATTTATAACCGCATTGATACAATCATTTTCAAATGTAATTTCATTTTTAAGCCTGCCGCTCTCATCGAAAACCTTTGCGTTGCTTTGCGCCGTGTCAGTAACAAGCAGATTTTTCCCGCATACATACATTACGGGATATGTAAGGTTAGTTTCATACTTCCATACATTTTTTCCGCCCGAATTATACGCGAAAACACCGTATTTATTACACATAACCACATTATTTCCAAAGGAAATGAAATCATATTTTGAAGAAGTGTCAAGGTCAATTTTACCGACAAGCTCCGCTTCCGATGTTTCGGGCATTTTTTTATCATTGCCGAAAAATTCAAACGCGCTCTTAAAAGCAACAAGAAGTACAACAGCTGCGATAATGTATTTTAAAATCCCCTTTTTCTTTTTTTTCGGCAGCGGCTCCGCCTCATCGACAGGCTCACTGTATGTCTCAAATTCCTCCGCCGTGCTTTCCTCGGTTGTTTCGTCGTACTGATTTGTATCAGCTTCAACCGTTTCTTCCGTCAAAGGTTCGTCTGTGCTTTCAATTTTTTCATTTAAATCTTTTTCATCGTTCACTTTGCTCACCTCTTATATGCACTATTATTACTTTTCCTTTTTTTACTTCAATTTCCGCAGTACTGTCAATCATCGCGTTACTTACACAGTAAGGAACACTTCTTGAAAGAGAGGCATTTTTAAGGGGATATTTCAAACCTTTATAGCTTATTCCGTCCGCAGCATCAACAGCAAAAACCGAAACAATATCACCTTTTTCTCCGTGAATTATTGCCCGCGAACTGTCAATCATATATACTTCGGTTAAACCATCAATAATTTTAAGCCGTATGTTTATATTTAAGGCATATTCGAGAAGCTGAACATTGGCTATGCTATGGTCAATTCTCTCGCCCCCGAAAGCGCCGAAAAGAACAATATCCTTAATACCCTTTAAAGCGAGATAATCTATGCACAGCTGTGTGTCCGTAGCGTTTTTTTGCACAGGATGTGTTATAACCTCACACGCTGGATTTAAGGGCTTTTCCATAGAGTCAAAATCGCCTATCAGGATATCGACCTTTATGCCGTTCTTTTCGGCATAAAGATAACCTGAATCCGCGCATACAACAAATGTATCCGTATCTATGTACTTATTTATATTACCTTCTGTTCTGCCTCCGGCAATTATTATACCTTTCATATCTACCGCATCGCCTTTATTATGTCAAGCGGATTTTCAGCGCCAAAAACAGCCGAGCCGGCAACAAGCACATTCGCTCCCGCTTTTTTAGCGTCCGCCGCATTTACGGCATTAATTCCGCCATCTATTTCAATATCAAAATCATTTCCCATAATTTCACGTATTCTGCTGACTTTCGGAAGCACTCTCTCAATAAATTTCTGACCGCCAAAACCCGGATATACCGACATAACAAGCGCCATTTCAACTTTATTAAGATAATCCTTGTATGGCTCAATTTCCGTATCGGGATTAAAAACAATACCGGCTTTAATGCCGTGAAAATGTATCTTTTTTATACATTCATCGGTGTCGCTTTCCGCCTCAACATGAACGGTTATAATATCAGCTCCCGCCTCAGCAAAAGCGTCAATATATTTTATCGGCTCCGAAAGCATAAGATGTACATCAAGAACAAGTCCCGATATTTTTTTAAGTGCGCTCACAACACTCGGTCCAAAGCTTAAATTGGGTACAAAATGACCGTCCATAACATCAATATGAAGAAAGTCGGCACCGCATTTTTCTATATTCAAAACTTCCTCTCCGAGCTTTGTAATGTCTGCCGCCAAAATTGAAGGTGCTATTTTTATCATTGTTGTTCAATCCTCTTTTAATATGTTTGTTTTAAATCATTATATATTTTGACATAGCTGTCGTATCGGCTTTTCGCAAATTCGCCTTTAATAAGCGCGTCTTTTACGGGACAATCCGGTTCGTTTATGTGGGAACAACCCTTAAAACGGCATTTCCCGAGCCTGCCGCGTATTTCGGGAAAATAATTTTCTACCTCGTTCTGTTTTATTTCACCGACTTCAAAACTTGCAAATCCCGGTGTGTCGGCAATAAAACCACCGTATCTTTCAAAAAGCTGTATGCAGGTTGTAGTATGCCTGCCGCGCTTATTTTTTGCGCTTACTTCACCGGTCTTTAACATACCGTCTCCGAGCAGTCTGTTGAGAAGTGTGGATTTTCCGACACCCGAACAGCCCGTAACGGCGGCAAGCCCGCCTTTTAATTCCTTTTTGAGAAAAACGTCAATATCATTTTTTTCATCTAAAGCGGTAACAATAACTTTATAGCCTGTTAAATCATATATACCTTTGTAAAATCCAACCGTTTTTTCATCGGCAAGGTCAGACTTTGTAATTACAATAACAGGCGTTATATTTTTCAGCTCCGCCATTACAGTGATTTTATCAATAATATCAAGCTGCGGTCCGGGGTTTGAAGCGGAAAAAACCACAAGAAGCATATCAATGTTTGCAAGCCTTGGGCGTATCATATAATTTTTTCTGGGAAGTATATCCGTAATAACATCA
>CACZTG010000136.1 GCA_902783995.1 uncultured Ruminococcus sp.
ATCATCCGATATTTAAAAACATATCATATATCACAGCCGCCGTCACAGCCTGCAAAACCGGCACGGCTCTTTGTACAATACACGGGTCATGCCGTCCTTTAACGCGAAAAACAGTATTTTCCTTTTTTGAGAGAGAAACGCTTTTTTGTTCTTTCGCGATTGATGGTGTAGGCTTTATTGCAGCGCGGAACGTAAGAGGCATTCCGTCCGTTATTCCTCCGAGCAAACCGCCGTGATTATTTGTATAGGTTTTAACTGTATCGCCGTCATAATAAAAACCGTCATTATTTTCGGAGCCGTACATTTTTGCCGCTTCAAATCCCGCGCCAAACTCAATACCTTTAACTGCCGGCACTCCGAAAATTCCTCTCGCAAGCTCTCCTTCAAGCCCCTCAAAAAGAGGTCCTCCAAGCCCGCCGGGCAGCCCCGTTACCGCGCATTCAATTATTCCGCCGACCGAATCGCCGTTTTCTCTCGCCCTGTCGATTTCCGCCTTCATTTTTTTGCCCCGATTATCATCAATAACCGGAAAATCTTTTTCATCAACAGCTTTAAAAAGCTCTTTTTCTGCATTTACGGCGTCAAAGCTTTCATCTCTTACCCCATGAATTTCAAGCGCGTGAGCGCCGAAATATACACCTTCTTTCTCAAGAAGCTGCATACATATTCCGCCTATTATACAAAGAGGCGCTGTAAGTCTGCCCGAAAATTGCCCGCCGCCGCGCATATCGTTGTTCCCCGCGTATTTTAAATATGCCGTATAATCAGCGTGCCCCGGACGGGGAATATCGAGGTTATAGTCTCCGCTTTTTACATCTGTGTTTTTAATAACCGCAAGCAGCGGCTCTCCGTTTAACACTCCGTCCGTAATTCCGCTTTTAAATATAATTTTGTCGGGCTCCCGTCTGGCGGTTGAAAAACGGTTCCGCCCCGGCGCGCGTCTTTCCATAAAGCGTTCAAGCCGCTGTAAATCTATTTTCCCGCCTTTCGGCAAGCCTTCAGCTTTTACGCCTATTTCTTCGGAATGAGACTGCCCGAAAACCGATATTTTTAAGTTTGTTCCAAGTTCAGCGGACATTTATTTCACCTCCGAGCTTTTTATAATCGTCAAAAAATGTGGGATATGACTTATTTACGGCTTCCGCGCCGTTAATAATCACTTCTTTTTCACAAATAAGCGCCGCCACCGCCGCTGACATTACAATGCGGTGGTCACCCGCGCCATCTGCTGTTCCCCCTTTAAGCTTTCCCGTGCCGTAAACGGTAAGACCTTCCTCTGTTTCCTCCGCCTTGCCGCCAAGCGCGTTTATAAGCGCGGCAGTGGTTTCAAGTCTGTCACTCTCTTTAATCCTTAGCCGCTTTGCTCCTACTATTTTTGTAACACTTTTTTTTGAAGCGGCATAAACCGCAATAACAGGGACAAGGTCGGGAATTTGCGAAGCGTCAATTGTATCCTGAGCTATAACCTGTGTGAAAACTTTATCGCCCTGCCTGCTTGCAAGGTTCAGCCCCGATATTGATACACTGCTTCCCATTCTTGAAGCCGCAAGGAAGTACGCGGCGTTTGACCAGTCACCCTCAGCAGTAATTTTACCCGGAGAAATATATTTCCCGCCAAATATCGTATAGCCGCTATTTGTCTTTAATATTTCTATACCAAACCGGTTTAAAACATCTGCTGTTATATCAACATAAGCGGCAGATTCCATTGCCGAAATAATGTGTATTTCACTTTTTCCTTCAGTGGCCGCAAGGGCAAGCATAAGCCCTGTTATAAACTGTGAGCTTATATCTCCCCTTAACTCGTACAAGCCGCTATGAATTTTTCCTTTAACTTTTATCGGTAAAAAATCACCGTCAATTTCCGCTCCGCCTTCTTTAAGAGCGTGAACAAGCTCATTCATCGGCCTTTCGGGAAGCCTTCCGCTTCCCGTAAGCTCCGCGCTTATAGGCAGTGCCGCTGCGACCGCAAGCATAAACCTTGCCGTAGAGCCGCTTTCGCCGCAGTCAAGAACAGCGTTTTCCCGCGGCAACTTAAACGGTGTAACTTTAACGCCGCCCGGTATTTTCTCCGTCTCCGCGCCAAGCGCTTTTACGCACCTGAGCGTCGCCTTAATATCATCGGATAAAATGTCTGTTAAAATCTCTGTCGGCTTATCCGCGAGAGCCGCGCAGATAATGGCTCTGTGCGCGTAAGATTTGGACGAAACCGCTTTAACGCTGCCCGAAAGATTTTTGGGCTTTATACATACCTGCACCATCTATCCCCTCCGATATGATTTTTTCTATATCGCAAACCGAAACTTTTTTAAGCAAACATTTTCCTATTTTTTGCGGCATTACAAATGTGATTGTATCACCTCTGCGCTTCTTGTCGGAAAGAGCCGCTGCCGCAAGCTCTTCCGCTTTAAACGGCGAAGCAATGGGAAGACCGCATTTTAAAAGCGTATCCGAAATTTTTTCCGCCGTGCCTTTTTCCGAAATACCCTCTTTTTCCGCCGCGAATGCCGCAGCCGCCATACCTATCGCAACCGCGTGACCGTGCGTTATTTTAAATTCACTGCATTTTTCAACGGCATGACCTATTGTATGACCTAAATTCAATAACATTCTTTTGCCTTTGTCAAATTCGTCCGCCTCAACAATTTCCGCCTTGATTTGCACACACCTTGCGACAATTTCTTCAATATCTTCAGAAAAATCTGTTCCCATTTTATCAAAAAGAGCGCTGTCGGTCAGCACCCCGTATTTAACGGTTTCCGCCACTCCGTCCGCAAACACATCCTTCGGAAGCGATAAAAAAGCATCGGTATCGCAAATTACAAGCGAAGGCTGATGAAACGCCCCTGCAAGATTTTTACCCGCTTTTAAATTTACAGCCGTTTTGCCGCCGACCGAAGAATCCACAGCCGCGAGAAATGTTGTCGGAATTTGCACAAAGCGTATGCCTCTCAAATAGCTTGCCGCCGCAAACCCCGCAAGGTCGCCGGGTACTCCTCCTCCGAGCGCGACTATTATATCGCTTGACGTCAGCTTTTTTTCCGCAAGCAATTCAAGAGCCTTTTCAAAATTTTCAAGCGATTTTGAGCTTTCTCCGTTTGGAATCACAAAAAAATCACACTCAAAGCCGCTTTTTTCAAGGCTCTTTTTTACTTTATCCGCATAAAGCGGGCTTACAATATCATCGGTTATTATAACGGCGCTGCACGGCTCTGTTATTCCGCTTATAAAATCGCCGCTTTTTTCAAGAAGCCCTTTTCCTATCAGAACATCATATTTTACGGAGGCATCTACTCTGATTTTTTTCATTTTAAAATCAACCTTCTTCTATGCAATTTCTGATTTTTTTAACCGATTTCATTAGTTCATCAAATGCCTCGGGTGTAAGTGACTGCGCGCCGTCACAAGCCGCGTGCGGCGGGTCGTTATGAACTTCGATAATAAGCCCGTCGGCTCCTGCCGCCGTTGCCGCAACCGCCATTGGTTTAACAAGTCTCGCAATTCCCGTCGCATGGCTGGGGTCAACAATAATGGGAAGATGCGTCATAGATTTAAGAAGAGGTACCGCCGAAAGGTCAAGCGTATTTCTTGTCGCGGTTTCAAAGGTTCTTATACCCCTCTCGCAAAGAATAACTTTTTCGTTGCCTCCCGCCATAATATATTCGGCACTCATTAAAAGCTCCTGCAGCGTATTCGCGAGACCTCGTTTTAAAAGAATCGGCTTGTCCGTCTTGCCAAGCTGCTTTAAAAGCTCAAAATTCTGCATATTTCTC
>CACZTG010000137.1 GCA_902783995.1 uncultured Ruminococcus sp.
AATCCTTTCACGGTTTTTTTGTGCGCGTTTTTTGCCATATTACGGTTTTCGCCGTAAAAGCCGTCTTTCCTTTGACTAATAATGTCGGTTTTTAATAAGTTATTGACAGCTTTTGACAGCAATATACATTCTAATTCAAAAAACGTCTTTTTAGGGCTTATTTCCAATATTTTACCTTTTTGCACTTGACTTTTTGTGCAATTTGTGTTATTATAAAGATTGTTTGAAAGATGCTGTTTATGCAAAAAATTGGTTAATATATCTGAAAGGCTGAAACAAAAAATGGATTACGATGTTGTTATAGTCGGTGCGGGACCGGCGGGCATTTTTACCGCGCTTGAGCTTATACAAAAGGGAAGCGGGCAAAAGATAATTATGATAGAAAAAGGCAGCGCCGTTGAGAAACGAAGCTGTCCGAAAAACAAAACGGGCGAATGTATGAGCTGTAAACCGTACTGCCATATTACAACCGGTTTTTCGGGCGCCGGAGCTTTTTCCGACGGCAAGCTTTCGTTAAATTATGAAGTCGGCGGAGATTTGCCTATGCTTATAGGTGAAAAAAAAGCTCAGGAAACCATTGACTATACGGATAAAATATATTTAAAATTCGGCGCGGATACTCATGTTGAAGGGCTTGAAAACAGTGAAGAAGTAAAGGAGATACGCAAAAGAGCCATTCATGCGGGGCTGAAGCTTGTTGACTGTCCCATACGTCACCTCGGCACAGAAAAAGCGCAGGAGCTGTACTATGCTATTGAGCAATATCTTTTACAGAACGGCGTTGAAATTCTTTTCGGATACGAATGCACAAATCTTATAATAAATAACAGCGAATGCAGGGGCGTATATGTTTCAAAGGGTGCCGAAAACAAGGAAATATTCGGAAAGCGTATTGTTGTAGCAACAGGCAGACGCGGCGCCGACTGGCTTGATAAGCTTTGTATAGAGCACGGTATAGCTCATAACCCCGGCACGGTTGATATAGGAGTAAGGGTAGAGGTGCGCAGTGAAATTATGGAAACGGTAAACCGCACGCTTTACGAATCAAAGCTGATAGGATATCCTTTGCCGTTCAGAAACAAGGTTCGCACGTTTTGTCAGAATCCGGGCGGTTTTGTCAGTCAGGAAAATTACGATAACAACCTTGCCGTTGTAAACGGACATTCCTATAAGGATTTAAAATCCGACAACACAAACCTTGCCATTCTTTGCTCTCATAATTTTAACCAGCCGTTTAATCAGCCGATTGAGTATGCACAGAAAGTCGGAGAGCTTACAAATATGCTGGGTGCGGGACATATTCTTGTGCAAAGGTACGGGGATATATTAAACGGCAAACGCACATGGCAAAATGAGCTTTCGCGGTCAAATGTCAAACCGACGCTTCCCGACGCTGTGGCGGGCGATATTACTGCGGCGCTGCCGTACCGTTCAATGGTTAATATAATTAATTTTATTCAGGCGGTTGACCACGTTGTTCCGGGCTTCGCATCGGAGGAAACGCTTCTTTATTCGCCGGAGCTGAAATTTTACAGTAACCGTGTGCGTATGGATAAAGATTTTACAACAAGTGTTAAAGGGCTTTATTGCCTCGGCGATTCAAGCGGCTGGACGAGAGGGCTTATGATGGCTTCGGCAATGGGAGTGCTTATGGGACGGAGAATTTTTGAAGAAACCGTATAACACAAAGAAAGGTGTGATTATATGCAGATAAAAGAATCGGCGGAAAATTATCTTGAGGCAATTCTTGTTATAGGTAAAGAAAAAGGCTTTGTAAGAAGCGTTGACGTTGCAAACCATCTGAATTTTACAAAGCCGAGCGTTTCTGTTGCAATGAAAACCTTTCGTGAAGAAGGGTATATTCTAATGGACCCGGGCGGCGGCATAACGCTTACCGAAAAGGGACGGGCTATAGCCGAGCGCATATATGAAAGGCATCAGGTTATAGCTAAGGCGCTTATTGCGCTTGGCGTTTCAGAAAAACAAGCGTATGACGACAGCTGTAAAATAGAACACGACCTTTGCGATGACAGCTTCGATAAAATAAAGGCCTATCTTAAAAAAATCGGAGTAATATAAATTTTTTCTTGACAATTGATGTTTTATATGTTAAAATATATTCATCGGTTTTTGCTGGAGTGGCACAGTCGGTAGCGCAGCTGATTCGTAATCAGCAGGTCGTGGGTTCAAGTCCCATCTCCAGCTCCAAAAAAACGACTTGTTTCGACAAGTCGTTTTTTCAACGAAATACGCCTTGCGGCGTGTGAAATATTGCTACGCAATGTGAAATAGCTTCGCTGTGAAATATTTGCTTCGCAAATGTTAAAGGCGTATTTCATTTCACATCGAGCGGTAGCGAGATATTTCACAATTTACGCAGTAAATTATTTCATATTTTGCGCAAGCAAAATATTTCACTTAAAAATGTTGCATCCAAACCGTTTGTTTTCAGGTTGAGCAAGCTTATAAAGGCTTGCTCTGATTTTTTGTAAAAAATAAAAGTATAAATTGTTGACAACGGGCGATTTTCGTAATATAATATATTCTGATACCAAAATATTGAAAGGAAGGGATAAAATGGAACAGAAATTTTACGTTTGCGCTCAT
>CACZTG010000138.1 GCA_902783995.1 uncultured Ruminococcus sp.
AATTTGCTCCGTCCGACAAGCTTACAAGAGGCGAAGCCGCCGTAATAATCGCCAGGCTTTTAGGTATAAGCCCCGAAAATGAAACCGTTTTCCCTGATACAACAAATCATTTTGCAAACGGCTATATATCAGCGCTTTATAAAAGAGGACTTGTAAACGGCTTTGATGACGGCACTTTTAAACCCAACCGCCATATATCGAGAGCCGAAACCGCTGTAATGCTTGCCCGCATCACGGAGCCTGCCTTTCATACCTATAATATAAATTATAATGATGTAACTCCGTCGTTATGGTCTTTTGATGAAATATCCGCTCTCTCCGCGGCAGGAATAATGCAAGGTTATTCGGACGGCACCTTTAAGCCCGCAAGCGCCGTATCAAGAGGTGAAATGGCTGCGCTTGTAAACAGAATAAAAGAAGCGGCCGTAAAATGACCGCTTTCAGAGTGCTGACAAACTCGGTCTATCGCGAGCGCGTTTATAGTTATTTGAATTTATCAAGCTTCAGGTTTTTTTAAGCTATTCTGTGAGAGAGTGGAGCGGTTTCAAAGAAAACCGCTCCACTGCTCGCTTTCCGCCCTTTAAACCTCTACCGTACACACGTACGCCGACGAGATTTAAAGGACGAAATATACCTTCGTTTCTCAGTCTCTGCCCGGCTTGATGACTTTGTCATCAAGCCGGAAGCGGCCGTAAAATGACCGCTTTACCTCTCAAACGCTTAAAACCGATATTTTTTTAATTATAAGCTCACCGCTTGTAACAGCAACGGCGGCATATTTGATTTTATATACATTAAAGCTCGCGATTTTAAAAGTATTTATACTTTCTTGCAGTTCAAATGCTGTTACCGTCCCTTCTTTTGCGGGACTTAACGCTTCTTCGCGGCTTGTGGCGACAGCAATGTTTACCTTGCTGTCCTTATTCGCAACAAGCTCTGTAAATATATGTCCCGTAACACAAGAATTTAATTCCGCAAGCGCGTATCCGCCTTCGCGTACAATTATTTCTCCTTCAGAGTTAATATCCTCAATTTTTATTTTCCGGGCTTTGTAATATTCCTCCGTATCCTTCGGAACATCGGTGCCGGTCGTTTCGTCCGCAAGCAAGCTTTCAAGCATACCGCTTTCCTTAAAAACTCCAGCGAAAATATTCTTTAACGGCTCCAGCTTTTTTATGTATATAAGCTCCGGTTTCACGTCAGTAAGCTGCGTGGAATCAAACATTTCGTCATCCTCCTGCCATTGCTTTTCCTCTCTTTTAAGCTTCCAGATATCGGCACCGTTTTTCTGACCGTAAAGAATAACTCCTTTAAAATCGTACCCGCTCGCGAAAACAAGCTCTCCGTCCTTAACCGCTTCGGCGCAAACATAGTTCGGAAGCGTTTCGCCTCCGAGAGCGTCAATCGCGATAACACTGTTTTCACCGTGAAGCTCAATATCAATTTCAAAAATACTCTCTTTATCCGCGGCTTTGGTATTGCTCCCGACAAGCATACCGTCCGCAAACACTCTGAACGGACACGGTGAGGCAATACGAAGCGTTATCTCGCCCTGCAAGTCTGTTTTTACTTTAAATCCCGCCATAACGTTTTTTTCGTTTTCACAGCCTTGCGGCCATATGGGTTTCGCCTTTATAAATTCCATTTTAAAGCCTTCCCCCTTCGCAAAAGGTTTAAAAATTTTAACTTACATCAATTACCTCTGTTCCCTCGACTGCTGCCTTTACAAGACCGTCAAAATCAAGCTTTTTCTCTGCAAGCTCTATGCGTTCTATTCTCGGCTTGGTATCGGGATGCTTCGGCACAAAAAGCGTACAGCAATCCTCATACGGCAAAACAGAGGTTTCGTAGGTACCTATTTTTCTTGCGTAGTCCATAATTTCTATTTTATCCATACCCGAAAGCGGGCGTAAAATCAGCATATCCGTAACGGAACTTGTAACAACCATACTCTGAAGTGTCTGGCTTGCGACCTGCCCGAGACTCTCACCCGTTATAAGCACGGACGCGTCACACTGTTTCGCGATTATTTCGGAAATTTTCGTCATAAAGCGCCGCATAATAATTGTAAGATATTCTTCGGAACAATTATCACGAATGGCAAGCTGAATATCCGTAAACGGAACAATGTGAAGTCTTATTCTTCCCGAATATTCCGAAACAAGCCTTGCGAGCTCAATAACCTTTTCCTTCGCCCGCTCAGACGTGTAAGGATAGCTGAAAAAATTGACCGCTTCAAGCTTTAAGCCCCTTCTTGCCATCATCCAGCCCGCAACGGGCGAATCTATCCCTCCGGAAAGAAGAAGCAGCCCTTTGCCGCCTGTGCCGGACGGCACGCCTCCCGCGCCCTGCACCTTTTCGCAATATATATACGCGTATTCCTCACGAATATCAACATTAACCGTAACCTGCGGATTAATGACATCAACTTTAAGATTTTTAAAGCTTTCAAGAAGCACTCCGCCGAGAAGCGCGCATATTTCGGGTGATTTCATCGGAAATTTTTTATCCGCCCTCTTTGCTTCAACTTTAAACGTTTCCGCGTTTTCAAGACGCGCCGCCATTTTTTCCTTCGCGACACGGCAAATATCCTCAAAATTTTTTTCCGCTCTGTACGCAGGTGAAATTGTAGCTACACCGAAAACCTTTTTTGAAGCCTCAAAGGCTCCCTCCATATCGGCGTCTTCTTCTTTCGGAGTAACATATATGGTTGACTGCGCCGACCATATTTCAAACCTGCCGTATTTTTTCAGCGCCCATTTTAAATTATTTTTCAGCTTATCCTCAAAGCTTTTCCGGTTATTTCCCTTTAAAACAAGCTCTCCGCATTTAAGCATTAATAAATCCGCCATAATTACTATCCTCTGTAAAACTTTCTTATTTTCGGTACTTCTTCAAGTAAAACCTTAACTGTATATTTTGCTTCGTCCATGGTATTATATCCGGAAAAACTAAACCTCAGACTTCCGTCAATTTCACCGTTTTTAAGCCCCATTGCCGTAAGCACCTTTGAAGGTGACGGGTGATTTGACGAACAAGCCGAGCCTGAACTTACAAAAATACCCCTTGCTTCAAGACTGTGAAGCAGTATTTCGGAGCGCAGCCCCGTAAACGTTATGTTAAGAATATTTGAAACTGTGCTTTCTCCGTTTGTAAAGCAGCCGTCAAGACAGCTCAAAACGCTGTTCGATATATATTTTTTTATCTCCGCTGTTTTTTTATTTGTTTCTTCCCTTTCAGCCATAGCTTTTTCGCTTGCCGCGCCAAATGCCGCGATACCCGGTACATTTTCCGTACCGGAACGAAAATTCTTTTCCTGTCCTCCGCCGAAAATACCCGTTTTTATACTTACTCCGTTTTTTATGTAAAGCGCTCCTATACCTTTCGGCGCGTGAATTTTATGTCCGCTTACCGAAGCAAAATCCACCCCGAGCATAGCGGGCGAAACTCCTGTTTTTCCGTAAGACTGCACCATATCCGAATGAGCGAAAGCCCTGGGCGATGCCTTTTTAACCATATTTACAGCTTCACGCACAGGCATAATACAGCCTGTTTCATTATTTACATGCATCATTGATATCAAAATGATTTTTTCGTCAAGACAGCGTTTCAGCATCTCTGTATCGGGCTGTCCGTTTTTTAATAAATCTATATATATAAGATTAAAATTATGCTCACTTTTAAGGTTTTCAAGCACCTCCAAAACAGAAGGGTGTTCCGCCTTTGTTGTAATAACGGTATCTCCCCATTTCAGCCCTTTTTTCACCGCGCCCGAAAGCGCAAGATTGTTACTTTCCGTAGCGCATGAGGTAAAATAAACTTCTTCGGGCTTAACTCCCCAAAGCGCAGCAACGCTTTCACGTCCCCGACGCATAATTTTTTCCGCTTCAAGCCCCTTATTATGCAGTGACGAGGGATTGCCGTATGCTATTCTCATAGCGTTCAAAGCAGCATCGGCAGCTTCTTTGCAAACCATTGTTGTTGCGGCATTATCAAAATAAATCTCCAAAAAAATCCTGCTCCTAACTGCGTTTTCTTTTCTGCATATTGTACATTATTTTTACAAGCGGCTTTTCGGGCACAAAATGTCTGAAAAAAAGCGCCGCTTTTATAAGCCTTCCCGGCACAATTACCATTTTGCCTTTGAACATTTTATTAACAGCGTATTTTGCCACATACTCGCTTGAAAGCCCGTCAATTCCAAAGCGTACACCCGCAACGCTGTTAAATTCGGTATTCACAGGGCCGGGACAAAGAACCGATATATGCACATTTTTCCCGCTGCGCCGCATTTCCTCGTTAATTGCCTCCGTAAGCCTCAATACATAGGCTTTTGTGGCATAATAACACGAAAGCAGCGGTCCGGCGAAGAATCCCGCGACCGATGCCACATTCATAATATATCCGCTGTTTCTCGCGGCAAAATCCTTAACAAAAAGCTTTGTCAGAATATGCGCGCCGATTATATTTGTTCTTATCATTTCGAGTTCGCGTTCAAGCGGAACATCGGTAAATTTCCCAAACGCACCGAAACCGGCGTTGTTTATAAGCACATCTATGTTTCTGTCTTTAAGCTCTCCGTAAAGCTTAAAAATATTTTCCTTTTTTGATAAATCCGCTTCAAAAACCTCACAGTTTTGAAGCTCCTTTGCAAGCTCCTCAAGTCTTTCACGCCTTCTTGCGACAAGCAAAAGCCTATGTCCCTGCCCGGACAAATATCTTGCCATATCTCTGCCTATTCCCGAGCTTGCGCCTGTAATAAGTATAAGCATATAATTTCTCCTTATGCCTTACGGCAGCTGAAAAACACTTTTATCGTAAAACGGCTGTGTCCAAAGCATTGAGCCATATTCGCTTGTTACCTGAATACGAACATATTTTTCTTTTCCGTTCAGCTCATAACGCAGCTCCTCACCGAATTTCGTAAGAAGCACTCTCCCCTGCTCACCGAAAACGGTAAACCTGCACCTGTCTCCGAAAGTCGGTACTTCTTCTTTTGCCGAAAGCGTAATAACATTATCTTTAAAAGCTATATTTTTAATAAGAAGTCCGTTTGAAACATAAAATCTGCCTCTTTTAAGAGCATTGATAATATCTTTTTTGCTTCTTGACGGAGCGTAAACCACAGTAAAAGCGCGCGACAAATCCTCCCAGCGATGAAAATCGTCTGTTCCTATACCCCACATAAGCTTTCCGTGAGTAAGAAAATAATCCCAAACATCGGTCGCAAGACCGCTGCCGCCTATACGAAAAGCCTTACCGTTTAAAACCTCAATGCCCGCAATGCCTGTCAGATAATCTATCTCAAGAGGCAGCCAGCATCTTTTCAGATTATATTTTCCGTCACTTGTCAGGTCATCACCCGTAGGTATTGCCCGGTTGGGATGGCATATAAATGTAATGCCGCCGTCACGTATTGCCGAATCAATGACCTTCTGATGACTGCCGAAAATCACATTTTTTGTATTAAGCACAAGCATTTCCTTGCTCTGGCAATATTCGTACCCGTCAATAAGAGTCATATCAAATTCATCTTCATAAACGGATGCGTCCGTATGCATATCGCAGTTTGTTATTGCAAGTACGCTGTAACCGCATTCACGGTATAAACCTATAACTTCTTTTAAATCGTGTCTTCCGGGCGTACCTTTTCCTGTTCCGCAATGTGTATGAAAATTTGCCTTGTACCATGCCATTGTTTCAATGCCTTCATACGGATTGGTAAACATTACGCATCATCCCTTCCGCAAAAACCAGACAGGTTGCCGCCCCGGCGGCAAAAAACTATCTGAGTTTTCCGCCAAGTTTATTTTCAATATTTTTCACAATTTTATTCATCGCGTTTGTAATTTCTTCTTCAGCGAGCGTTCCTTCCGCCGAACGCATTGTAAGGGCGTAAGCTACACTCTTTTTATCATCAGGTATCTGCTTTCCTTTATAAACATCAAAAAGCTGAAGCTTTTCGAGAATTTTACCGCAGGATTCCTTTATAACCTTTTCAATTTCGCTGACCGGAACGCCGCTGTCAATAATAACAGCAAGGTCACGTGTAACAGCCGGGAATTTCGGAAGCGGTTTAAATTTCTTTTCCGTATCAACGGCTGCCGCGAAGGACGCAAAATCAATTTCGGCAACATAAACCTTGCTTTCAAAACCGTATTTTTTTGAAACAAGCGGATGTATTTCGCCCATTATTCCCGCATTTTTTCCGTTAATTAACACATCGGCGCATCTTCCGGGGTGGAAGGTCGGATTTTCTTTGTCTGCCGTATATTCCATACCTTTAACACACGCGGCCTCACAAAGCTCCTCTATAACACCCTTTAATACAAAGAAATCCACCTTGTCACCATACATACCTATTGTAATTTTATTATGCTCATCGGGCAGCTTATCCTCCGTAGTCGGAATATATGTTTTCCCGATTTCAAAAAGCTTTGCGGATTCATTTCTGAGATTATTGTTCCTTGCAAGTGTTTCGAGCATTGAGCCTATTGTCGTTGTTCTCATAACGGAGTTTTCCTCACCGAGAGGGTTTGAAATTACCGTCATTTTACGCAAAGCGCTATCTTCGGGAATATTCATCATATCAAGCGTTTTTGGACTTACAAACGAATAAGTCATTATTTCGTAAAGTCCAAGTCCCGCAAGGATATTTTTCACTTTTATTTCCGTATTCTTGAGCATATCCCTTCCGCCGGGCGTGGTTTCGCCCCGAAGAAGCGTTGACGGGATTTTATCGTAACCGTAAATTCTGACAACCTCTTCCGCAATATCAGCCATAAACTCAATATCCTGCCTGTATGTCGGCGCAAGACATTTGCCGTCTTTTACCTCAAAATCAAGCTTTTTAAGAGTATCAACCATAAACTGCTCTGAAATATCCGTACCGAGAAAGGCGTTTATTTTATCGGGATTTACCTCAATCCACTCTCTCTTGTCCTCAGCGTTATTTATATCAATTATACCGTCAACGACCTCGCCCGCGCCAAGCATTTCAACAAGCTGGCAGGCTCTGTCGGACGCCTCTTTTACCATAAACGGGTCAAGGAATTTTTCGTAAAGCGCCGATGCGTCTGTTCTCATACCGAGCTTTTTCGCGGTAAGCCTTATGCTCTTGCCGTCAAAGTTTGCGGTTTCAAACACAATCGTTTTTGTATCGTCTTTAATCTCGGAGTTTTCTCCGCCCATAACGCCCGCAACGGCAACCGCTTTTTTTGCGTCACATATAACAAGCATGGAAGGGTCAAGCTTTCTGTCAACTCCGTCCAGCGTTGTAATTGTTTCGTTATCCTCCGCGTTTCTGACTATTATTTTACTTCCTTCAAGATACGAAATGTCAAAAGCGTGCATCGGCTGACCGTATTCAAGAAGAATATAGTTAGTAATATCGACAATATTGTTTATTGAACGAAGCCCGCAGCCCTGAAGTCTTTCAACAAGCCATTTCGGTGAAGGTCCTATTTTTACGTTTTTAACAACTCTTGCGGTATATCTTTTGCAAAGCTCCGTATTTTTAACCTCAACGGAAAGTATATCGTTTATATTTCCGCCGCTGCCTTTAACTGAAACCTCGGGGAGCTTAAGCGGTTTATCAAACGTAACCGCCGTTTCCCTTGCAAGACCGATAACGCTTAAACAATCCTGCCTGTTAGGGGTAATTTCAAATTCGATAATATGCTTATCAAGCCCTAAAACCTTTTTTATATCCGTTCCGGGCTGAACGTCATCAACAACTGTCATTATTCCGTTTTCGTTTGCGCCTTCGTAATCGTTTAAACCGAGTCCAAGCTCTTCGTGCGAACACATCATTCCCTGTGAAAGCACGCCGCGAAGCTTGCCCTTTGTGATTTCAACGCCGCCCGGCAGCTTTGATTTATGAAGCGCAACAGGCACTTTCTGACCTTCATAAACATTTTTTGCTCCCGTTACTATCTGCAAATTTTCATCCTGTCCCACATCAAGCTGACAAACCACAAGCTTATCCGCGTCGGGATGTTTTTCTATTTTAAGTATTTTTCCGACAACAACATTTTGTATCTCATCGCCGGGATTTTCGATTCCTTCAACCTTTGAGCCGGACATTGTCATTTTATCCGCATATTCCTTAGGCGTTACTCCTTTTATATCAACAAGCTCGCCTATCCATTCCATTGAAACTTTCATATATTTTTTCCTCCAAGTCTGTAATTAAAACTGCTTTAAAAATCTTACGTCGTTCTCATAGAAAAGCCTTAAATCATTTACTGAAAATCTTCCCATAACAACACGCTCAATACCCATTCCAAAGGCAAAGCCGCTATATACTTCCGGGTCTATGCCGCAGCCCTTAAGAACCTTCGGGTGTACCATACCGGCACCCAGAATTTCAATCCAGCCTTCGCCCTTACATATGCGGCAGCCCTTGCCCCCGCAGTTAAAGCAGCAAAGGTCAACCTCCGCCGACGGCTCGGTAAAATTAAAATGATGAGGACGAAGCTTGATTCTTGCGTTTTCACCGTAAAGCTTTTTCGCGAACAGTTCAAGCGTTCCTTTAAGGTCGGTCATTGTAACGCCTTTATCAACGACAAGCCCTTCCATCTGATGAAAAAGCGGGCTGTGCGTTGCGTCAACGGCGTCCGAGCGATATACTCTTCCCGGTGACACAATCCTTATAGGAGGTCTTGTTTTTTCCATTACACGCACCTGTACCGGTGAAGTCTGAGTTCTCAGCACTATATTCTCGTTTATATAAAACGTATCCTGTGTATCTCTTGCAGGGTGATTTTTAGGTATATTGAGCTTCTCAAAATTATAAAGGTCATATTCAACCTCGGGACCGTCAACCACCTGAAAACCGAGTCCCACAAATATGTCTGTCATCTCGTTTAACACCTGTGTAATCGGGTGAAGTCTGCCCGCTTCACTGTGTTTGCCCGGCATTGTAACGTCAATTTCCTCTGCCCTGAGCTTATATTCAAGTTCCGCGTTTTCAATTTCTTTTTTTGTCTTATCAATAAGCTTTTCAACTTCACTTCGCACTTCGTTGGCAAGCTGACCTATAACAGGTCTTTCCTCCGCAGAAAGCGCTCCCATACCTCTCAGAACAGAAGTAATTTCTCCCTTTTTGCCGAGAAATTTAACCCTAACAGCTTCAAGAGCTTCCGCCCTGCTTTCTTTGTTTTGCGCAAGCGCTGCAATTTCCTCCCGCGCCATACGCCCTATTTGCTCTAATTTTTCTCTCATAACAATCCTCCATAAGCATATATAAATAAGTATGTTAAATTTTACATACATATATTTTACAGCAAAAAAGCCGATATGTCAATAAAATTCCGAATTTTTTGTTATTTTTATTAAATTCATTGACTTTTTATTGCTTATATAATATAATGTTTTTTGTAAATAATAAAAGGGGGCAAAACATATAATGAAAAACAAACACTCACCTTTTTTCCGGCTGCTGCTTATCCCCTTACAAATTGTCATCGGGTTTCTGTTTGTTTTGTCAGGTTTTTTGCTCGACAGGCTGATGTTTATAAAACCAACAGGCAACGGGCACGGTATTCCGTTTTTTTCTGTAATTTTTATGCTTATTGCAGCAGTCGTGACGGTTATTGTTATTATAACAGCCGTTATTTTAACTGCCGTTTCATTTCACAAGCAGCGGAATAAGCAGCTTTAAACCTGTCGGTTTTCGGGAAATTTTGCAAATATTTTCAAAAAATATTTGCAATTTTTGTTTTTTATGGTATAATAATAAATGGTGTATTAACTGTTTTTTAAATTTACCGATATATTATAAACAAAGGCGGTGTATTTTTTGGATAAATTTATAATAAACGGCGGCAAAAAGCTTTTTGGTGAAGTGGATATAAGCGGAGCGAAAAACGCCGCTGTCGCAATACTTCCCGCGGCGCTTCTTAACCGCGGCGTAAGCATAATCGAAAATATTCCCGATGTGCAGGATATAAATTATTTGATTGACGTTCTCGGCAGGCTCGGCGCGAAAGTTGAGCGCCTGAGCCGAAACTCCGTAAAAATAGACGCAAACGGCGAGCTTCTGACCGTTGCGGACTTTGAGGTGCTTAATCATCTCCGTGCCTCTTACTACATTGTAGGCGCTCTTCTCGGAAGATTCGGAAAAGCCGAGGTTACAATGCCCGGCGGCTGTAATTTCGGCGAACGCCCCGTTGATTTACATATGAAGGGTTTTGAGGCTATGGGTGCTGAGGTCAGTATAAGTAATGTGTTTAAAGCGGAAAAACCTCTTCCTTTAAAAGCCGCGAATATTTATCTTGATACCGTAAGCGTCGGCGCGACAATCAATATTATGATAGCCGCTG
>CACZTG010000139.1 GCA_902783995.1 uncultured Ruminococcus sp.
AGCGGCTACCGAAACCGAAATGAAGGAAATGAAGCTTCGTATCGAAGACGCTCTTGCCGCTACCAGGGCAGCTGTTGAAGAAGGTATCGTTGCCGGCGGCGGTACAGCGTATATCAATGCGATACCTGCTGTTAAAGCTCTTTATGAAACACTTTCGGGAGATGAAAAGACAGGCGCGGCAGTTGTATTAAAGGCTCTCGAAGAACCTGTAAGACAGATTGCGGCAAACGCAGGTCTTGACGGTTCGGTTATAATTGAAAAAATTAAAAATTCCGATAAAGGTATAGGCTATAACGTTCTTACGGAAGAATATGTTAAGATGATAGAAGCAGGTATTGTTGACCCCGCAAAGGTAACAAGAAGCGCTCTTCAGAACGCCGCAAGTGTTGCTTCTATGGTACTTACAACAGAAAGCCTTGTTGCGGATAAGCCCGAAGAATCAAAACCCGACCCTGCAATGGCAGGCGGCATGGGCGGCATGGGCGGTATGTATTAAACCGCTGAAAAGCATCAAAAATATGTATTTATATAAAAAACACGCTTCCAAAACGGAAGCGCGTTTTTTATATAATGTATTTTTTAAATTCCGTCATATTCACCGTTATCGGTAAGCTTTTTAATTTCGGCGGAAACGGCAGCTTTATCCTCACGGTATGTTACACCAAACCACTTATCGTCGGTATCAAAAACATTTACTTTCATACCTTCTTTTTGAATATATGAATCAATAACCGACGGAAGCAAATATTCATCTGTAAGGTTATTTTTCATATTGCTTAAAAATGCCGGAAAGCCTTCTTTTAATTTTTGCGGAAAATCGGCTTTTAAACCCCACATATTCATTGAAACAAGCGTATCGGGAGAATAGGGGGAATTTTTATCAAGTCCTTTTGTTTCATTGATTTTTACTAAAATACCGTCTTCGGCGGAACATATACCACGGGTAACAGTACCGTTTTCCGAAAGTGTGTTTTTAAGCTTATAACCGACAATAAACGGGTTATTACAGGATAAAAGATTTGTATGCAGTATTCTGTAAGCTTGTTTGCCGTAATAATCGTCGGCGTTTATGACCGCGAACGGAGTAGATATTTTATCTGCGGCGCAAATCAGCGCGTGAGCCGTACCCCAGGGCTTGGAACGTTCGGGAAAGCTAAAGCCCGCAGGCAGCATATCCAGCTCCTGAAACGCGTAATCGACATCAATCAATTTTTCAATACGTGGAGCGACTATTTCATTAAAATCTTTTTCAATTTCTTTTTTAATAATAATTACCGCTTTGTCAAAACCTGCTTTAACAGCGTCATATACCGAATAATTTAAAATAACCTCACCGTTCGGGCCGACAGGATCAATTTGTTTCAGTCCTCCGTAGCGTGAGCCCATACCGGCTGCCATAATAACAAGCGTTGTCTTCATTAAAAAAACCTCCCAAAAACTTTACATTTTTTAAAAAATATGATATTATATATTTGTATAACAATAATATTATATATGTTTTTTGTTTCTTAAAACAATACAAAAAAATAATAAAATTATATAAAAAAAGATACAAAGGGTGAAAAGATTGCAGATAACAATAAACAGGACAATAAGAATAGAAGCTATAAGCGAGGCTGAAGAAATAAAAATACAGGATTATTTTGAATTTGATGACAATAATAATAATTTTTACAGGATGATTTATGTTGTTGACGGAAAAATAAGCATAAAAAATCTTACTTCAAATTACATTCTCGGTGACGGAGATTTTATTCTTTTCCGTACAAGAGAGCGCCAAAGCATTGAAAATGCAGATATCAAAGCTGCGCGTATTATTTTGCTTACTTTTGATGTAACAGGTTATGATGTACAGAAAATAAGCGGTAGAGTTATACGTCCTGACGCGTTAAGCTTACAAAAATTAAATGTTATTGCCGATAAAATAAGAAACGACATTTGGAACAGAGAAAAATATTTTTTGCATGAATTTGCCAATTTAACGGAAATATTTCTTATTTCTCTGATTAGGTCAGATGACGAAACGCATATGATAAACAGCCGAGCGGCAAATGAGTTTAAAAATGTTGTTGAAATTATGAGAGATAATGTTGAAAAGCCTCTTAATGTTAAAGATATTGCTGAAAAATGCGGTATGAGCGAGAGCAATCTGAAAAAAATCTTTTCAAAATATTCTGTATGCAGCGTACATAAATATTTTTTGAAAATGAAAATATTTAAAGCAATAGAGCTTCTTGATAATGACTATAATGTTGCTGAAATAAGCGAATTTCTTTCATTTAATAATCAAAATTATTTTGGAGTTGTATTCAAAAAAGAGACCGGATATTCACCGCTAAATTACAGAAAAAAATTTTTACGAAAGTTATAAGTATATTTTTTTGTTTTTTGCCGATACTGTATTTAAGAGGTGTTGGCAATGAGTAAAGATTATATAGGCAAAAAAAGGAAACCCTTTGGTTCAGGCATTTTAATTGTATGTTTTGCGGCTTTTGCGCTAACTTTTATTATCAGTTACAGCGTAAATACAAATAAAGAATCACAGAAGAAAAGTATGGCAAAGACAGAAAAAAATATTTCACAGCAACTTGATGAAATTTTCTCAGAGCAAAAAGAGGAAAAAAAACAGGAAGAAAAGCCTGAAGAAAATGTGACACCGCCTGCCGTAAAAAAGGAGAAAATAAATATACAAAAAGAGGAAAAAGCAGCTTCGCAAATTGCGGAAGAAACAAACGCCGAACTCTATTCCGAAGATGAAAACGTTGTCGCAAGCGCTCCCGCGAGCAAAGCTGTTGTTCCGATTGAAAACGGCAGAATTGAAAAAGAGTTCAGCACAAAGCCCGAATATTCCGATTTTTATGAAGATTGGCGACAGCATAGCGGCATTGATATCGCAGGCAGTCCTGGAGAAGCCGTAAGAGCCGTTGCGGACGGTGTAGTAACAGAAAGTTATATTGACCCGATAAACGGCGGAACAATGAAAATAGAGCATAACGGTTTTATATCGGTATATATGGGTTTAAAGCCCGAAGATATGGAAATGAACGGAACAGTGGTAAAACAAGGTGATACAATAGGAACTCTTGAAGGTAATATTTTAGGTGAAAGCGCGGGTACTCATTTGCATTTTGAAATTATCGAAAACGGTGCCGCAATTGATCCTATGAAATATATAGGGTAGCTATTTTGCTACCCTCAGAGCGCTGACAAACTCGGTCTAACGCAAGCAATTTTATTATTTTTTGCATAAAAATGTTTTTTGGTTTTTGTTTGATTGTATGTTAGTGGAGCGGTTTTCTCTGAAACCGCTCCACTGCTTGCTTTCCGTCCTTTAAACCTCTACCGTACCTTTGTACGCCGACGAGATTTAAAGGACGAAATATACCTTCGTTTCTCAGCCTCTGCTCAGACTGATGACTTTGGCATCAGTCTGAGGGTAGCTGTTTTGCTACCCTTTTTTGAATGATGAGGGATGTTTTCCCGTTTCTCTGAAAAATGCCTTTGAAAAGTATGCCTGCGAGCAAAAATTCAGTTTAAGCGCGGTTTCACTTACAGAAGCGCCGCTCTTTAAGAGTTCGATAGCAGAATTGATTTTAAGTGTCAAAAAATACTGATGTATAGATATTCCCGCGTATTTATCAAAAATCCTTTTAAGTGTCGCGAGGCTTACATTGGAATATTTCGCTATTTCTTTTGTTGATAAATTTTTATTTATATTGTTATTCATATAATTTACAGCTGTTTTTAAAATAAAGGCGTCAAAATTATCATCTGCCGTAACCTTTATGGATTTATCGTAAAGTGAAAAAAACAGTAATTTTATATATGTTATAACAATTTGCAAGTAAATATTATTTCCCTTATTTTTTTCAATATATCTGAATTCCTTCGGACTTTCATCAAAACTTAAATTTTGGTTTTTTTCTCTCGCTAAGTTAATAAGCTCATAAATTGTATTTTTTTGACCTGGCATAAGATGAAAGACCTTATTTTTAAAAAAGTCCATAAAGGTACTTTCCGAGCTGAATGTAAAAATAAGTATATCCGCGTCGGCGTTTGCTGCCGAAAGCTTGTGAAATTCAAGCGGCTTATGAAAAATTATATCATCATCCGAAAGACTGTAAACCTGACCGTCACCGGTCGCGTATATTTCACCCTTTATAACATAAACAAATTCCCAGAAATCGTGTTTTTCGCCTTGAAAATCGTAGCCTTTATCAAAGTGCTCCTCAAAAAAAGAATGAATTGCGGTAATTTCAAGCGTGTTGTTTATTACATAATCTCTCCACGGCATTATATCTACCTCCAAATTGAGCCGAAAACATATAAAAATGAGCTTTTAATGCATTTATATATATCAAAATGTGTGATATAATTATATCATAAAAGGAACAAATTGTAAAGAGAAAAGTGAGGATTTTTATGAAAAAAACAACACTTCTTATAATGGCAGCGGGAATGGGCAGCCGATTCGGAGGTCTTAAACAAATTGAGTCAATCGGACCGGACGGTGAAATAATTCTTGATTTTTCGGTTTATGATGCTGTTAAGGCAGGCTTTGACAAGACGGTTATTATTATTAAAAAAGAAAATGAAAAAGCTTTCAGAAAAATCTGCGGAAAACGTATAGAAAAAATGACTGATGTACAGTATGTTTTTCAGGAGCTTGACAATCTTCCCGCGGGTTTTAGCGTTCCTGAGGGGAGAGTAAAGCCCTGGGGAACGGCTCATGCCGTAATGTGCGCCGAAAAAGCGATTGATACACCGTTTGCCGTTATAAACGCTGATGATTTTTACGGGCGGAAATCCTTTGAACTTGTGCATAATAAGCTTGTAACCTGTGACGAAATGTGTATGGTAGGATATAATCTTTACAACACGCTTACAGAAA
>CACZTG010000140.1 GCA_902783995.1 uncultured Ruminococcus sp.
AAAAGCAGCTTACCGATGAAACGGAGCTTTTGCTTATTAATGACTGCTCAACCGATAATTCGGGTGAGATATGTAATGAATACGCGGAAGCCGACAGCCGCATAAGATATATAAATATGAGTAAAAACGGCGGGCTCAGTGTGGTGAGAAACCGCACAATAGAAGAAGCAAAAGGGAAATGGATATTTTTTGCCGACGGAGACGATATTCTTTCCGAACATTCCATCGCGACAGCGCTGTCATTTTGTGATACGGATTATGATATAATTATTCACAACAGAGAGATTTTTTCCGGAGAAAAGGGCGGGGAACAGCCATGCAGGGTTACGGAGCTTACACCGCTTCCGAAAGAGGCAGGCAGAGAAATAAGCTTGTCGTGCCTTTGCCTTAAGCCTTTCAGACCGGAAAAATACGGTATGACGTCGGACGCATATTATCACGCCGCTTGGGGGGCTCTTTACAGACGGGAGTTTTTGATTAATAATGATTTAAAATTTCCGGTAGGACAGAAAAAGGCGCAGGATAGTGTTTTTAACACATATGCGTATTTTTGTGCCGAAAAAATAGCTTATCTGCCTTACAAAATGTATTACTACCGTAAGGATATGCAGGGAATAACGCAAAGATACAGCGCTGACTTTACAAAAATGATAATGTCGCTTTTGAAGCATCATTATAAATGTATTGAGGTTTTATATAATGATGATGACGAAATAAAGAAAATCTATAAAAACAACAGAGTTATGACATTTGTGCTGGACGCTATGAGGCTCAACTTTTTCCATAAGGATAATCCCAATTCGCGAAAAATGAGAAAAGCCGAATTTATAAGCTTTATAAACACCGAGCCGTTTAAAAGCGCGGTAGATGATTTTGATTTAAACGGCTGTGATTGGTGGGGCTGGCGTCTGCCTATTGCGTATGCAAAAAAGAAAAAATTTTACGCGCTTGAATTTGCATTTAAACATGAGAAACCGTTCAGAATATACGGGGGGTTAAACAGCCGTTTCGGAAAGGCGTTTCGCTTTTTGAAAGGCAAATCGAAAAAATAGGAAATAAGCTTATGTGAGCTTATCGGATAAGCTGTGTTGTTGCATAGATAAAAACTTTTTAAAAAGCAATTAAATATTTCTTTTTTTATTGACATAATTTTTAATTTATGATAAAATATAATTATAAGCATTAAAAAAATTTTAGAGAGGTGAGATGAATGGACGCAGGAAGTAGCAGCGGCATAAAACCAGGCGGGCGAGCCGTTATTTACGGACTTTTGTCCGTTCATCGCCGTTTGAATATATGTTTTTGTGTACTTCCTACTTAATTTTTTTAAGGAGGAATAAAAAGTGCTTGAACAGATTATGGAGCTGCTTGAAGAAAAAAAATACCAGCAGCTTAAAATTTTACTGAATTCTTTGGAGCCTGTCGATATAGCTGCGCTTATGGACGAGGTTCCGCCCGAGAAGCTTTTGCTTCTTTTTCGTATTCTCTCGAAAGAGAACGCTGCCGATACTTTTGTTGAAATGGACAGCGTAAGCCAAGAGGTGCTTATTCAGGCATTTAACGACAGAGAGCTTGAAGCGGTTCTTGACGAGCTTTTTCTTGACGATACAATAGACATTATTGAGGAAATGCCGGCAAACGTCGTAAAGCGTATCCTTATGCACAGCGACCCGGAAACACGTAAAAAAATCAATGAGCTTTTAAACTATCCCAAGGACAGCGCCGGAAGCATTATGACAATTGAGTATGTTGACCTCAAAAAAAATATGACGGTCGGCGAAGCAATTGAGCGCATACGAAGGACGGGTGTTGATAAGGAAACCATTTACACCTGCTATGTAACCGAAAAGAACAGGCAGCTTATAGGGCTTGTATCTGTTAAAACCTTGCTTCTTTCGCCAAATGACGCTGTTATTGAGGATATAATGGAAACAAACATTATATTTTCGCATACCCATGATGACAAAGAGGATGTTGCGAACAAAATTAATAAATACGGTTTTTTAGCTATCCCTGTTGTGGATAACGAAGGCAGGCTTGTCGGTATTGTAACTGTCGATGACGCTATTGATGTCATTCAGGACGAAACAACGGAGGATATCGAAAAGATGGCAGCTATTGTGCCGTCTGACAAACCTTATCTTAAAACCTCAACGGTTGATTTGTTTAAAAAGCGCATACCGTGGCTGCTGCTTCTTATGATTTCGGCAACGTTTACCGGGAAAATAATTACCGGTTTTGAAAACGCGCTTCAGGCGTGCGTTGCGCTTACCGCTTTTATCCCTATGCTTATGGATACGGGCGGAAATGCCGGCGGACAGTCGTCCGTTACTGTAATTCGTGGTCTTTCCATAAATGAAATTGAAATGAAAGATATTTTAAAAATTTTATGGAAAGAAATAAGAGTCGCCATACTTTGCGGTCTTACTCTCGCCGGAGCGAATTTTTGCAAGATGATGCTTGTCGATAAAGCGTCAATCGCGCAATCCGGCTCGAATGTTATACTTGTCTGCGCGGTTGTGTCGCTTACGCTTTTTGTCGCGGTTATGATAGCGAAGCTTGTGGGCTGCAGCCTTCCCATTGCCGCGAAACGTATAGGCTTTGACCCGGCTGTTATGGCAAGCCCGTTCATAACTACAATTGTTGACGCCTGCGCACTTCTTGCGTATTTTAACATCGCAAAGCTTATTTTAAAAATTTAACAAAACAAAAACGGAATGACTTTGTCATTCCGTCAGCTTAATGACAAAGTCATTAAGCTGAACAGAGGCTGAAAAACGAAGGTATATTTCGTCCTTTAAATCTCGTCGGCGTACGTGTG
>CACZTG010000141.1 GCA_902783995.1 uncultured Ruminococcus sp.
CGTAAAGAAACGGGGATTTTTAAATTGTTTGACGGACTTGTTTTTTCGGCTGTTTTAGGTATGGTAAAGCCGGACAAAAATATTTTTGAATATATTTTGAATAAATATTCACTTATTCCCGAAGAAACCGTGTTCATAGATGATAATACGGACAATATAAACGCGGCAAACCGGCTTAATATTAAAGCTTATTTGTTTGACGGTCACGCAGATAAAGCGGAGGCTTTTATTTACGGTTTGTTGTAGAAATTGTATTTCTTTGGAGTTGATGTTATGAAACTTGTAACCTTTAATATAAGGTGTTCATGGAACGGTGACGGTATAAATTCATTTTTGCATCGCGCGGGATTTATTTTAAAAAAAATAAATGATGAAAAGCCTGATATTATTGCTTTCCAGGAGGTTACGGAGGATATTTTTAATTTTTTAAGAAATACACTGTGTTCTTACGAAATTGTGGGGCACGGCCGCGATAAAGATTATTTTGGAGAGGGAATATATTTTGCGTACCGCCGTGAAACAGTGAGACTTTTTGGGCTTGAATGTTATTGGCTTTCCGATACGCCGAATGTTTCGGCGTCACGATACAGCGGACAGAGCAATTTTCCCAGAATTTGTCTTGACGGGCTTTTTTGTGGAGAAAAAACTATTTTCAGAGTTTGCAATGTACATCTTGACCATATGGCGGAAAATAAAAAAATCCGTGAAAAGGAAGCAGAGCAAATTATAAAAAACATAATGTCGAAAGACGGCGACCGTTTTCCGTGTTTTATACTTGGAGATTTTAACGCGGTTAAAAGCGAAGAATGTATAAAAATATTTGAGAAAAACGGCTTTATTGATGCCGCAAACGATATCGGCGTGACATTTCATAATTTTGAAGGTAAAAAATACAAAAATGCAAGCAAAATTGACTATATTTTTGTTGATAAAAAAGCTCATTCAAAACTTAAAAAAGTAAAGAAATGGACTGACGAACGTGACGGAATATTTTTATCCGACCATTATCCGGTAAGCGCTGAGTTTTTGCTTGGTTAATAAATTTATATGATAAATTTTGATTAATTTATTGACAAAACAGTTATAATATTGTATAATATGTATTAAATATGAAAGGATGGTTTTTATGCAGAAAGTTACAAAAGATACAACAATAATGGATGTATTAAAGCTTAACCCCGACGCGGCGCAGTTTTTTATGGCAATAGGAATGCACTGCCTCGGCTGTCCGTCGGCAAGCGGTGAATCTATTGAAATGGCTTGTGCCGTTCACGGTGTTGACGCAGATGAGCTTGTTGAGAAGATCAACAAATTTATTGAAAACAACTGATTTGAAATTTAAAGCGGCTGTAAAAAATTGTCATTTCCGTTTCTTTTGTATTTCGGATAACGATTTTTTACAGTCGTTTTTTCATTGTTTAAAGGAGGAACATTTATGAACAGGCATAAAGGATTATTTAGCGTAATTGCGACATTTCTCGTGACATCTCTCATATGGGCAGGCGTTTTCAGCGTTATATATATGAATGACCCCGTAAGCAGAAAAGTCGGAAGAGCGTATAACCTTATCAATAAAAACTATATTTTTGATTTTGATGAAGAGTTTGTGAAGGATTACACGATTGCGTCAATGATATATGCACTCGGCGACCGATATTCGACTTTTTATCCAAAGGATTATTTTGAATCTCTTGAAAGCAGTATGAACGGGCATTATTACGGTATAGGTATAAAAGTTGTCGCAAATGAAAAAACAAATGAGCTTGTTGTTTATTCCGTTCAGGAGAACACTCCTGCCGAGCAAGCAGGTATAGCTGAAGGGGATATTCTTATTAAGGTGGAAGATAAAGCGGTTTCGGCAGAAAATTTTGGCGAAGCGATTGATATGATTAAGGTTGATGAAAAAGGGCTGGGAACAACAATTAAGCTTACTCTTAAAAGAGGTGACACGGAATACGAAGCAGATGTCGCAAGAGAAAAGATTGTAACAATCACTGTTGAAAGTGAAATTCTTGAAGGCGATGTCGGGTATATAAAAATTGATTCGTTTGATAACGAAACAATTAGAGAATTTAAAGAAAATGCGGAAAAGATCAAGGGTACGAAATATCTTATACTTGATTTGAGAAATAACGGAGGCGGAACGCTTTATTCAATGAGGCAGATTGCCGATATGCTGCTTCCGAAATGTACACTTACAACTTTTGAATATAAAAACGGTAAAAAAACGGAGCTTAATACAAGCGGCAAACAGATATTAAAAATGCCTATGTGCGTTCTTGTAAACGAAGGAAGCGCAAGCGCCTCAGAGCTTCTTACGGCAGCACTGCATGATAACGGCAGGGCAACCGTGGTGGGCGAAAAAACATTCGGAAAGGCAATCGCGCAGGAGGCTGTTCCGTTTGAATATGAAAAGGGTAAACCTGTAAGTGCGGTATATTTAACATATGCCAGATATCTTACTCCAAAGGGAGAATATATTCACGATAAAGGTATTTTACCGGATGTGGTTGTTGAGCAGGACGATGATGTAAAGACAGGTTCCGAAAGCGATAAACAGCTTAACACGGCTTTAAAAGAAGTCAGAAAAAGTCAGAAAGGTGAAAAATAGCATATGAAGGTGGTTTTACAAAGAGTAAAAAGAGCGTCTGTAACGGCTAACGGTAAAGTTACGGGGCAAATTGAAAAAGGTATAGTTGCGCTTATAGGCGTAGCGCCGGACGATGATGAAACGGTACTTCGTGCCGTTGCGGAAAAAATGATAGGTCTTAGAATATTTGAAGATGATGAGGGCAAAATGAATCTGTCGCTTGACAGCGTGAACGGAAAAATTCTTGCCATATCACAGTTTACCCTTTTTGCCGATTGCAGAAAGGGAAAAAGGCCAAGCTTTTCGGGAGCCGCCGGCGGACAAATTGCTAAATCAATGTATGAAAAGTTTGTGTCGATATGTGATGAGCTTTTAGGGGAAAAGACCGAAACGGGAGTTTTCGGAGCAGATATGATAATTGATTTAGTGGCTGACGGTCCTGTTACGATAATACTTAATTCGGATGAACTGAATATTTCCGGAAGATAATAAAAAATTTCAAAATCTGACAAAATGCTATTGATTTTAATTTAATAATGTGCTATATATTAACATAGAATTTACGTTAATTGCGGCAGTGCTGTAAGGACAGGGAAGGATGAAAGCAATGATTAAAATCAATTATGAAAGAGCAATAAAAGAATCAGAAATTGACGCGGTGTGGAATGAGGTTGAGGCTGCGCATAAAACCTTGCACGAAAAGACCGGTGCGGGAAGCGATTTTCTCGGCTGGGTAAATCTGCCCGTTGATTATGACAAAGAGGAATATGCAAGAATAAAAAAAGCGGCGAAGAAAATACAGTCCGATTCGGATGTTCTGGTGGTTGTAGGTATAGGAGGTTCGTATTTGGGTGCGAGAGCCGCGATTGAAGCCATGAACAACGAATTTTGCGGAATGATGACAAAAGAAGAAAGAAAATTTCCGCAGATTGTTTATGCGGGCAATTCAATAAGCGGAGCTTATCTTAACCACTTAACCCGCTTTCTTTCTGAACGCGATTTTTCTGTCAATGTAATTTCAAAATCAGGCACAACAACAGAGCCTGCCATAGCTTTCAGAGTGCTTAAAAATCTGCTTGAAAAAAAATATGGCAAAGCTGGAGCAAGATGCAGAATTTACGCAACCACCGACGCTGAAAAGGGCGCGCTTAAAACCGTGGCGGATACCGAAGGCTACGAAACATTTGTGGTTCCCGATGACGTTGGAGGACGTTTCAGCATATATACAGCCGTAGGACTTCTTCCGATTGCCGCGGCAGGTATTGATACAGAAGCTATGATTAAAGGTACGCTTGACGCGTATAATGATTTTAAAAATCCTGATAAAAGCAACGCGTGCTATACTTATGCCGCTATAAGAAACTGTCTTTACAGAAAAGGCAAAACAATAGAAATGATGATAGATTATGAGCCGAAAATGCATTATTTCGCAGAATGGTTTAAACAGCTTTTCGGCGAGAGCGAAGGCAAGGACAATAAAGGTATTTTCCCTGCGGCAGCAGGCTTTTCAACTGATTTACATTCCATGGGACAGTATATTCAGGACGGACTCAGAAATCTTTTTGAAACGGTTATACATTTTGAAAATACCGATGATGATGTTATAATTCCGTCTGCCGAAAACGACCTTGACGGACTGAATTTTCTTGCCGGCAAAAAGATGAGCTATGTAAACAACAAAGCTTTTGAAGGCACACTTCTTGCGCATACGGACGGCGGCGTTCCCAATATTGTTTTAAATATTCCTAAGCTTGACGCATATAATTTCGGATATATGATTTATTTCTTTGAAAAGGCGTGCGGCATAAGCGGATATATGCTTGGCGTAAACCCGTTCAATCAGCCCGGCGTTGAGGCGTATAAGAAAAATATGTTCGGGCTTCTCGGAAAACCGGGATATGAAAATCTTAAAAATGAGCTTGAAAAACGTCTTTCAAAATAAATTAAAATATTTTGAAGAAAAAGCCGTAAAAAGACTTGATATTTGATTAAAAGTATGTTATACTATTATTGAAAACAGATTTTTCCTGTTTTTAATACAGTCATGGCGGATTTGCCGTGGGAATGGAGTGTTTTTATGTTAAAACTTATTATAGGTAAAAAAGGTACCGGTAAAACAAAACAGCTTATTGACGGCATAAACGAGGCGGTCGGTACAGAAAAGGGACATATCGTTTTTATAAACAACGGTACAAGGCACGTTTTCGATTTAAGCTCTAAGGTAAGGCTTATAGATACATCTGAATACTCAATCAGAAAGTATAATACTTTTTACGGTTTTTTGTGCGGTGTAATGGCACAGGATTATGATATTTCAAACATATTTGTTGACGGACTGAACAAAATAATAACGGAAGATGATATTCTTAAAAATGAAGAGCTTTTCAAAAATCTTGAGGATATTTCCGAAAAGCATGGCGTAAACATAATTATAACCGTAAGCATTGACGTATCCGAAGCACCGGAATACATGAAAAAATACCTGTAAAGGGTTATTTTATGAAAACGCACGATAATGTCGTGCGTTTTTGACTTTACAGAAAGGAAAAAATATAATGTTATATGCAAGCACAAGAAATCAATCAGTTAAAGTCAGCTCTGCCGAGGCAATAGTTAAAGGAATAGCAGAGGACGGCGGTCTTTTTGTTCCGTGTGAAATCCCTCATATTTCGGCAGAAAAAATAAAAGAAATGGCAGATTATTCGTATTCGCGTCGCGCAGAGGAAATAATGTCGCTTTTTCTTACGGATTTTTCCGAAGATGAAATCAAAAAATGTATAAGCAGCGCGTATAATGAAAAAAATTTCGGAAGCCCGGATATCGCGCCGCTTCGTTCACTTGAAAATGCCGAAGTTCTTGAGCTTTGGCACGGTCCGACGTGCGCGTTTAAGGATATGGCGCTTCAGATTTTGCCTTACTTTATGACCTGTTCAATTAAAAAATGTAAAATTGATAAGGAAATTGTAATTCTTGTAGCGACTTCGGGTGATACCGGCAAGGCGGCTCTTGAAGGTTTTGCGGATGTTGAGGGCACAAGAATTTTGGTTTTCTTTCCGGAAAACGGAGTAAGTAAAATACAAAAGCTGCAAATGCTTACGCAGACCGGAAAAAATGTCGGCGTTGCTTCGGTTTTCGGTAATTTTGATGATGCCCAAACCGGTGTAAAAAGGATTTTCGGAAACGAGGAATATAATAAAAAGCTTAA
>CACZTG010000142.1 GCA_902783995.1 uncultured Ruminococcus sp.
AATGAACGCCGGAGGCGCCGAGACGTTTCTTATGAAGGTTTACCGAAGACTTGATAAAAATAACTATCAAATGGATTTTGCGGTTGCGGACGATGGCTGTTATGATGAAGAAATACGCCTTTTGGGCGGAAAGATATTTAAAATAACACCCAAAAGCCAAGGGTTTTTGAAGAATTTTTTGTCGGTAAAAAAACTTGTCAAAAACGAGGGATACAAATATGTTTTGCGTACATCGCAGCATTCGCTTTCGTCAATGGAGCTTTTGGCGGCAAGACTTGGAGGAGCAAAAAGGCTGGTATATAGGTCAAGCAATTCCAATACAATGAGCGGGAGCGGTAAAGAATTAAAAATTCATAAGCTGTGCGGTTTTATGCCAAGACTTTTTGCAAATGTACGCATAGCGCCTTCAACAGAGGCTGCCGAGTTTATGTTTGGCAAAAACTGCATAAAAAGAGGCAAAGCGATAATTTTAAACAACGGTATTGATATTGAAGCTTTTAAATATGATGAGCAAAACAGAGACAAGTACAGAAAAGAATTTACTATTAAAGACAGGCCTGTTTTAGGTCACGTCGGAAGGTTTAGCGCACAAAAAAACCATAAATTTTTGCTTGAAATATTTGCTGAAATAAAAAAGAGAAAGAATGATGCTGTTCTTATGGTTGTCGGGGGCGGAGAGCTTGAAACAGAAATAAAGCAAAAAGCAAAAGAACTGAATATTTTTGATGACATCGTTTTTACAGGTGTCCGCAGTGATGTTTCAAAAATTTTAAGCGCAATGGATGTGTTTGTTTTTCCTTCGTTTTATGAAGGTATGCCAAACACGGTTATTGAAGCACAGGCGGCAGGACTTCCCTGCGTAATATCCGATACAATAACAAAGGAAGCGGATATTACGGGGCTTGTAAAATATCTGCCGCTCAGTTTATCGGCAGAAAAATGGGCGGACGAGGTTCTTGAGTGTGCATCTGCCGGCCGCAAAGAAACAAAAGATGACTTTGTAAAAAACGGATATGATATAGGCAGCGTGACCGATAAATTTATATACCTTGTGTTTGGAGACAAATGATGAAAATAGAAACAAATAAAATACCGTATTATATAGTAAATATATTAACAGTTTTTTTATTATTTACATTTACATCCCTTAATAAAGCAACATGGGGGAGGTACGCTTTTCTCGGAATTATAGCTGTTATTTTTGTGATCTCGGCAAGCTCATATTGCGGCGGATTAAGACTCAGCTTGCAGCCGTTTCATATTTTTTTGTTTATTTTTGCTGTTTACTGCGGCATTTCTTCGTTTTGGGCAGATTATCCGTCAAATTCAATATCCGACTTTAAAACAATATGTTACATACTTATATGCTACTCTGTTTTATATGCTCATTATCAAAAAGGAGAAAATGTAAGTGTGCTTTTTGATATTATTAAGTACTCGGGGGTAGCCGTCGCACTGTATTCCATATTTTTTTACGGGTTAGACAACCTTATTTTGGCAACAAGTGATGAGAATTTAAGGCTGGGAAATTCTTTTGCCAATATTAACAACGTTGGAATTGTTATAGCTTTTACAATTATTATGATTGTTAAGAGTATCATTATAAAGCGAAGGTATGCGGAGCTGCTTTTAATGATACCTTGTATTGTTGTGATTGCGGCAACACAGAGCAGAAAAGCAATTATAAGCGTAATTCTCGGAATATTTTTAATGATTATTATGCTTAATAAAAATAATAAAAATTTTTATAAAAAGCTTTTTAAGTTTTTTTGCGCTGTTGCTGTTTTTTTTCTTTTTGTGTATGCTGTTTCAGAGCTTTCAGTATTTACGGGAATGTCCGGACGGTTACAGGGTATGATGGACGCGTTTAACGGAAATAAGGGCGCCGACAGTTCATCAATTAAACGTTTAAGAATGATACGTTATGGAATTAACACTTTTAAGCAGCATCCCTTTTTTGGGATAGGTATAAAAAACACATTTACTATTACCAGAATATATTTGGGTATAGATACGTATTTGCACAACAATTACGTTGAGCTTTTGGCAGGCGGCGGAATATTCGGTTTCGCGATGTATTATTCAATATATGTATATTTAATATACAATATTATAAAGTGTAAAAATGCCGATAAAGAAAATTCCGCCATTTGTACGGTGCTGTTGATTATTATGCTTATTCTTGATTACGGCTCGGTTACGTATTATTCAAAGCAGCAGTATTTTTATTTAATGATAATGTTTTTACATATTGAGTTTATGAAGAAAAGGATAAATACAACCTGAGCGCAGATATCACCGCCGCAAGGAGATGGGGGACATCCGCGCTCAGCTTATTATATTGTTATGCGTCTTTTTTGATAAGCAGCTTCTTTTTTAAACAGCCGGATAAAGGCATTTCTATATATTTATGTACGCAATAAGCAATAATCATATTTATTGCAAGCATGGCAGTAATAATACATATTGATTGAAAGTTAAAGGTATTAATTTTTAACTTATGTAATACAAGATATGCCGCATTTTGATGTATTAAATAAAGCGGATATGATATTGCCGATAAAAGAATAAGCGGTTTGTCATATTTAAATTTTATATTTGTTTTCGCAAAGATAAAAACAAGTAACGCTGAAATTAATACAAATACAGCTTTTGCCGACATAGGAATAATTAAAGCGAATATAACGGCAATGTTAAAATATGACAAAAAAGCTTTTTTGTTTTTTATAATTAACGCGATGGACATACCGATAATAAACTCATGCACGTGTTCCGCCAAAAATAACACATTGAAAAATGTGTAAAGCCTGCCGGCGAACACCATTTTACCGAACAATTTATATATTATAACCACAAACAGCCATAACGTATTTATTTTTTCAATATGTTTTGTCAGTTTCAGTTTAATCAGTCCGGCAATTATTAATGAAAAACCGACTTCATAAAGCAACGTCCAATAAACGCCGTCAACACAAGGCGTCATCAAAAATTCCTGCAGCATTGTAAAATTTATCAGCGTAGGTATGACACCGATAAAGCTTGCTTTATCAAGTGAAACTGTAAAAATTGAGGTGAATATTATCCTAAATCAATATGCGGGATAAAGGCGTATAGCTCTTTTTAAAAGAAAATGAGAAGCTTTTGTATCGGATTTCATATTATTAATAACAAGATACCCCGTTATCATGAAAAATACAGCCACAGCCCAGCAGCCCCACCACAAACCTATGTGGTTTTTTTCGTGTTCAAGCCCGATATATGAGTCCCAATATCTGACGGTATAGTGATATAAGGCGATAAACACGGCGCATATACCGCGAATATAATCAAGACCATATATTTTTTTCAAATTCAATCAGTTCCTTTGAGTTTCTCTTTTGCCTGAATATTTGTTTTAATCTTGTAATAGGCGAGGGCTATGAATAATGTAACAATGAAAATTACAACGGATCTCATATATATTAGCGGTTTGACTTCTGTTTTATACAAAAGCTTGTTGATGAAAAAGCCGACGGGTTTATGTATAATATAAACAGCCAGCGATACCTCTGTTCCTAATTTTTGCAGCACTGTATCTTTGCCCAAATTCGGATTTTTTAAAAGAAAAACAAATAACGCAAGCACAAAAAAACCATTTCCTATAAAATGCCCTTTATATTCCAAAACATCAATAGATTTTAGAATGTAATATTCCGCCGATACGCAGAAAAGAGACATTATCATAAGCGAAACCAATGTTATATTTGATAAACGGAGCAGATGTTTTTCGTATTTACGAACCATTCTTCCGGCAAGCAGATAAGGGACTGCTCTTGTAAAGAAATTTGCTTTTATTACAGTGAAGCCTAAAATATTAATACCCAGCAATTTGCTGAATTCGCCAACGACAGAATTTATTACGAGCAATACAATCATTACAGCCATATCATATTTCATTAAATTTTTGCGGCACATAAAATATAATACGGCGTAAGCGTAAACAAGAGCGTGTAAATACCATATAGGCTCGCATATTTCAAACGGCCATAAATTAAGGAAAACAAAACTGAAAAGTGTTCTCTTTCGCAGCAGTATTTCAAAAACACTTTTATGCTGAAACATAAGCCACATAACATCAATGAAAGCATACACAATAAAAGCATATATAAAAATTTTAAGAATATTTTTAAGGTTTTTTAAGATTTTTTGCTGAAGTATTTCATTATCCGCTTTCGTATCTCCGATTACAAAATACCCACTTACCGTAAAGAAAAAATGAACCGCGTAAAATGAAAGTATATGCAATAGCCATCCGATTTTGCCCGGCATATCAAAATGAATATAAACCACCGAAAAAGCGGTTATTATTCGCATTAATTCTATTGACGAGTATCGTATTTTCTTCGTTTCCATATAACAGTCCTTATAATAAATTGCTCATTTGATTCCTAATCTGTATATAAGATATTTCAATTTGTTTTTTTTACCGTGAATCTCGTTCATCGCGGCGAAGTTTCCGGTGATTCTATCCATATTTGCCTCGTAAACCCAATCAATTTTTTTAAATTGCGGATTTGATATAAATCCGGAAATACATTGCTGAATGCCTGTTTCAAGATCCATATATGTATTCAATCCGCTAAATGACTTTATTTTAGCACTGTCAAAGCTTCTGTTATATAATCTGTCATACTTGATTTGAGTTGTCGGTATCTTCTTTATATTTGCGTCAAATATATTGTCAATATATTTGACCTTCATATTGATTCCGGCAACATCTCTCAAAGCTTTAATATATATGTCGGTTATCTCACGCCATGTTTTCACCTCAGAAGATGCGATCTGAAAAACCTCGCCAAAGGTCTCTTCTCTGTTAATAAGAGAAATTATTCTCTCTGCTACATCCCTTGCATAGGTTAGAGTCGTTGCTCTTGAAGCAATATTCTTGTCCATTACTACAGTTTTTCCGTTTAACGCTCTGTAAAGCCACTGCTCTTTCTCATAAAACCCCAGTTGAAGGCGCTGCTCACTGTAGGTTATATACGGGCGTATTATCGTCCAGTTTATCTTTGACTTGTTTTTTAGTATATCTTCTTGTCTGGCTTTTGCCAAAGCGTATTCATCAGTCATCAGATATTCATTGTCTTTACATGTGTCTGACAGTCTTGCCGAACTTTCTGTAAGCATGGTCTCGGATTCAGCATATACTCTTGCGGAACTCAGGAATATATAGTGCTTTGCCGCTTTTAATAATCTGTCGGCCTTCTTTTCAAATTCCGGTGTTTTGTATTGCATAAAATCAATTATGCAATCCCATTCCTTTATATTAAGAATCGACTCAAGCTCATCATCTATGCGTGCATTACATTTAACATAATTAATATTTCCGTATGATAAGCGGGTGACTCTTGATGTCACATAAACATCGTTATCAGTATCACTTAAAAGCGACACCGCATGCGCGCCCATCGCGCCTGTACCACCTAAAATCAATATTTTCATAGCACGGTTATCTCCTGATTATTTTCTTTATTGCTTTCATACCGGACTCTCCCAAAATATTTTTTGCGGCACCTTTCAAACCTGACGAACCGTTTTCCTCAGCAGGCTCAATCGTTTTCATAAGTTTTATTGCATCGCTTTCGGCCTCAGAGTCCGTAAAAACCTCGAATATTACAGACTTATCCAATTTCTCGGAAGTAACAAAGCGGCTATATACCTTTAAATATTCATCCTTATTTGACGCGCTGATATATTCAAATCCAAGATCTTCAGCATAATGTTTTATTAAATTCTGAGATTTATTTCCGTAATGCCTTGCAGCAGCCATAAACTCGTCTGCAGCTTCTCCAAATGCTGCAGCCCTGTGATTATAGTTACGGAACTCCGTACCCTTACCGTTGTTTATAACCATAATTCTCACATTGTTACCTATATGTCTGTTTCCCAACACATTCATATCATAGAAAAATGCAAGGTCACCGACTATTCCGAAATATAATCGTTCACTGTCAGCCAATGATGCTCCTATTAAGGTTGACACACATCCATCAATACCGAAGCCGCCGGTATTTGAATGTACCGAAACGGTTCTGTCGGTTTCAAACAGATTCCATGAACGCAGGCTGTTTAATATTCCAAGATGAAGCGTGCAGTTTTGAGGAAGCTTATCTGCGGTATTCTGTGCTATCCACGGATTTGAAAACGGCAGCTCCGGTACCCTTGGTACAATGCTGTTCCGTGTATCCAGCCATTCCCGGAAATACTCATTATTGTTTTCCTCATCCGGTTTCATGAAATTATAGTTTTTAAAGAAATCGGTTTCCGTCATTTCAAACACATGGCTTAGCTTTTTAAATGTATCTCTGATTTCACCATCCGGATTTACACGCCACACATTCCCGGGACGCACAGCCATATAAGCACCCGAAACAGTGCCGATATGTATAAGCAAATCCGGATATGTGCATTTGAATTTTCTTCCCTGATCTGTCACAAGATTTGCTAAAACTCTGTATTTGCCGCGGTAGTTGCCGGTTTGGTCGCATAAAACCACAGCATTGTATTTTGAGCAAAACATATCAACAGCATTTGTCAGCTCGTCGCTCCAATCCTCATGCTCGCCGACAAATATTGCTATTCTTTTTCCGGTTATCTCCGGGAGTTGGTCACAGCTTGCAATGCGCCTTATAATTTGAACTTCCGGCAGCTCCTCAATGCTGAAATCCTTGCTGTAGGTTGTTTCGATATTAATATGGACAGGCCCTTTGCCCCTATGATTAAGTTCAAGCAATGCCTTGTTTATAGTAACAGCACAGCTCCACTCGTCCTCCTTATCCTGAACTACCGGAATCTGAACACTCATCTTTACTATATCATTGAGTGGAACAGTACGATCAATCACCTGCGGTATATAATGCCCGATTCTACCTGTTCTTTGAGTTGATGTCAGAGCCAAAACAGGCAGCTTTCTGTAAAAAGCTTCGGTTAGTCCGGGCATATAGTTACGCGAAGCCGTAGCACCAGTACAGCTTAAAGCAACAGGCTCTCCGCTTTCCGCTGCAAGCCCGCACGCAATATATGCCGCCGATCTCTCATCGACAGAAGAATATAGTTCAAACCACGGATCCTGCTGAACACTTCCGACAAAGCTTACATTTGTAGCGCCCGGACTGATCACGATTTTTTTTATTCCGTGAGCTTTTAATAAGGCAATAAGTATAAGTGTGTTTTTCTCGTTACTATACTGCTTCATTTTGCGTTCTCCTTTACAAATCCCGTTAATTTCAATTTATCCAATATACCGTTAAATTTTCCGCCTGTGATATACTCAAACAGGTCAATCGTCGGATTAAACAGCTCGTTTTTACGATAGAACATGTAAAACATAACATTTGAGACGATGACGGCAACCATGCCGTTTGCCGCAAGCTTTAAAATTCCGTCAAGCGGTATAAACCGGCATATGCCGTAACATATACCCGCTATGACAGCTATACTTATCGCGCCTCTTATGACTTCAAACACATATGACTTCATTGAGCGTTTGAACAGCACCTTTGAAAGATTATAATAAAGCCACGGCATACAAACAAAAATATAGCTGACAACGGTTGACAGTACTATCGCGTACAGCCCCAACCACTTGACCGTCGCTAAATTCAGAGCTAAGTTTGCAAGCCCGCTTATAAGCGGTCTGAACCTGTCCTGATGCCATATGCCTGCCGCGTCCTTGTAAACACAGGATAATTGATTGAGCAGATATACAAAGAAGTACATACAGAGCAGTATCACGATATCGATACCGAGCATTCTTTTTTCACCCATCCACAGCTTCATGAACGGCTGATACATACACATAAAGCAGCATATACAAATAGTGGAAAGCCACAGAAGCAAAAATGTCATTCTCCGATAGTCAAAAAAATTCTTATCTACACTCTCTGTAACTATACTGTTACCTATACTTGCTTTACTTGCCGTAAATATTATCATAATGAAACCCAGCACGGAATTCATTATAAAATAGTAATTCTGATACATAGCAAGGATAGACAGACCGAGGAATGCCGAAATAACTATGGTATCTGCCGAATTGGTTATAGTTCCTCCGAGCTTTGCGGTAAACACATCGCGTATCCTTTGGTTTATCTGCTTTACTTCTTCCTTTGGCAGTTTTCCTGCAGGATGAAAATCCGGATACATTTTATTTGAGATTATTGCAGTAATAATATTGTTGGCAATCTGTGTTAAAAGCGCCATCATTATGTAGTCATAATAGCTGCGAAGAAAAATTATTGCAACGATCTGCAGCCCGTATCTTATCATCATTGTAGTTAAGGATATCTTGCTTCTTATATCCCTCCTCTGATGCGCTGTGAGAATGCTGTTTTTATACGCAAAGAGCCAATACGTAAAAACAGTTGTCAGCAGATTCATCAAATACAAAATATATACGTTCATATCCGGAGGCACGGGACCTTTAATAAGCTTTGGTATGAACGGCAACAAGCATAATCCCGCCACAAGGATTACCGCACCTATGATTCTGTAATAGATTCTGTACAGCCGCATAAGCGCGCATATCGTAGTCTTATCATTCTCCGCAATAGGCTTGTACATTGAGAAAACCATTGCGGAGCCCACACCAAGCTCTGCGAGATTAAGAACACTCAATACTGAGGTGAAAAGGCTGTTCAGCCCCAGATACTGTATGCCAAGAAAATATATCATTATCGTCCGCATAAGGAACGGTATAAATATCTGCTGCGCTTTGGATAATACTCCAAACATTAAATTACGCGTTGCATTCTTTGTTCTGCTCATATTTTGTTAATCGACCTTTCCAAAAAATTGTGCGCCCTCTTACGCTCTGCTTCAAGGCATTTATATGCCTTGTTATAGTTATGCTCAAAAACTCTATTCTCTGTAACAGCTCCGGGCAGACGATCCTCAAGACAAAGCATTTTGAGCAGTCCGGTTATCCGCGAGCCCATATTTTCATATTTGCCTTTTCTGTCAAAAACCAGAAAAGGCTTATCAAATAATATGGAAAATACGGTCGCGTGAAACGAATCCGTACATATGAGTCCGGCGTGCTCAATTAAGTCAATAAACTCCGCAGGTCCGGCGGTATATGTTTTTTTATCTTTATTGTTTAACAATTCGTGTATTTCAAGGTTGTTTTTTAAAGCAATACTGTTTATATATTTTATATTGCTTTCATCCTGGTCCCCAAGAAAATATTTAAGAATATAAGGCTTGCCGTCCTTTCTTGCCTCCGCTTTTTTAGCTGTTTTACGCCAATCGGAAGCATTTATCATAAGAGTCGGATCTATAACAACCTCGGCATCTCTTCCTGTAAGCTTTTTTATTATTTTTGCCCCCGATTCTTCACGTACCGACAAATAAGGGAAGGTCATAAGCTGTTCCTTAAAATAAGACGACCACTCATCGGGAAGTTCGTCAAGTCCTATGCTCGGTGCCATACAAACCTTCTGCTCAGGCTTCGCAAAGGTAAGAAAATAAGCGTCTTTTCTGTTGCCGGAAAGCCAGGTGGGATTCCATACCTGGTCGCTGCCAATCGCGAAATATGTATAGCTGTTAAGTCTTCTGCTATCAAGCTGCATATAATGAACGTTCAGGTATTTTTTATCAAACAGATAAAAATTATTTATTCTGTCCGATTTATACTGCCTGTCTGACAAACGGCAGCCCGAAAGTTTATTTATTATACGTTTTATCCTCGTTTTTGTTATACTTTTTTTAGGGTCAAAAACCAATGTGTCAACCTTATAACCCATATCGGTAAATATTTTG
>CACZTG010000143.1 GCA_902783995.1 uncultured Ruminococcus sp.
ACTTATTTTTTCAAGACCTTTGCCCGTAACGCTGTTTACGGCAATTACATTAAGTCCTTTGTTTTCAAAATATTTTGTCCAGAGGGCTGTGGCTTTATCATCCGCCATATCAATTTTATTTAAAACAAGTATTCTCGGTTTTCCTTCGAGAATTTTATCAATTTCAGGATTTCTTGACGAAAGCGGAAGCCTTGCGTCGATAAGCTCCGCCGCAACATCGGTTATTTTAAGGCTTTCCGCCATCATTTTGCGGGTGCGCGCCATATGACCGGGAAACCATTGCAGATTCATAAACTCGCCTCTTTTCAATAATATAAGGCGGCAGAAAAGCCGCCTCAAAAATTATCTATCCAATTTAAATTCCGTGCCTATATTATCAAGCGGCCAAAGTCTGACAACAGCTCTGCCTATGACGGCTTTTTCAGATACAAGCCCGACATCGTCAAAACGGCTGTCGTGGCTGTTGTTACGATTATCACCCATAACAAAAATATATCCTTCCGGTACCGTAACCTCTGTTTTGCCTTCGGGGCTGTAACCGCCGAAATGCATAGCGTCAATTTTATCTTTTATATACGGCTCATCAAGTACTTTGCCGTCAACATAAACATCACCGGTTTCAAAATCAAAGCTGAGAGTTTCGCCGGCTGTAGCGATTACACGTTTAACATACGGACGTTCGGGATTTCTTACGGGACGGAAAATAACGACATCGCCATATTTAAGCGAATCGTTTGAAAGCCTTGATATTGCAAGACGTTCGCCGTTATGAAGACTTGGCTCCATTGAAGCGCCGTCAACATATACAAGCGTAAAAAAGAAGGTTCTTAAAAACATTGCTATTACAAAAGCAACGACAATGGATTGTATCCACTCAAAAATTTCCATACCCATTTTTTTTACAGGCTCTCCTTTTTCCGAAAAACCGTTAATTATATATTCGCTTTCGGAGCTTGAATCATCTTTTTTAAGAGAATCGTTATTCTCCGGTAAAGTGTCGCCGCTATTGTTTTCCGAGTTATCAAAAACTTTATCTTCCATAAATATCGTTCCTTTCCTTAAAAGAAGAAGGGAATGCCGTCACGGCACTCCCTTAAAACACCGTTTAAGAGTAACGCCACTCTCAAACATTTAGTCGAGTTTTTCTTTAACCTTTGCAGCCTTACCGACTCTGTCACGAAGATAATAAAGACGTGCGCGCCTGACCTTACCGCGTCTTATAACATCAACACCGGCAACATTGGGTGAATGAATGGGGAAGGTTTTTTCTACTCCGCAGCCATGAGCCACACGTCTGACGGTAAACGTTTCCGAAATTCCTGTATTTTTTTTGCGGATAACAGTTCCTTCAAACATTTGGATTCTTTGGTTTTTGCCCTCTACAATACGGTTATGAACCCTTACGGTATCACCGATTGCGAATTCGGGGATTTCTTTTTTCATTTGCTGCGCGCCGATTTCTTTTACGATTTCGTACATTTTTTTCTCTCCTTATTTCATAGGCATTCGTGCAATAATTCCAATCACAGAGGACTACCCGTAATTACGTTTACATATTATATCATATATTTTTATATTTGTCAAGCAATTTTTTAAAAAAACCGTCACCCATCTTTTCAATATAAATATATAGATTAATTTTTTTTGATATAACCTTTTCTTTTTCCGATTCTTGTGATATAATAAAATCATCTAAATATAAGATAAGGCGGCGTTGCCGTAAGGTAGATTTTATTGTTTCACAGTTTCGCGGCACGCTGCGCCGCTGCGTATATGATATAATAAAATCACTGATTAAAGAAAAGGCGGCGTTGCCGTAAGGTAGATTTTATTGTTTCATTGCGCTTCGGCACATTCAGCGCCTCGCGTATATGATATAATAAAATCATCTGATATAAGATAAGGCGGCGTTGCCGTAAGGTAGATTTTAGTGTGTGTATGCGATTTTTCCTCACTTTTGTCCGGGAACGCATACGCACATTAAGAAAAAGGAATCTCTTTCATTACTTTGCTCCGTGAGAAAGAGAGAATTTCAATTACTTTTTGTACCTAAGCGGAGCGGCAGAATGGAGATTAAAATGAAAAAAGCTGTTATACTTTTATTGATTTTTTTGATACCGTTTAATGTTTTCGCTTTCTCCGATGTAGCCGAATGTGATTGGTTTTATTCAAATGTGACGGATATGACAAATAACGGTTATCTTAAAGGATATGAGGACGGAACATTCCGTCCGTCAGGGATAATTACGAAAGCGGAATTTGTTACGATAGTTTCAAGAATTTCCAACCTACAATTATCTTCATCCTCCGCGAATCATTGGGCGGCATCTCTTATGCAGAGCGCTTTATCGGAAGGATATTATGATTGGGACGAAATTCCGCCTACGGGCGAAAGCTATGACAAGCCTATCATGCGCCAGCTTGCGTTTAAAATAGTTATGAAGGCTTTTTTGCCACAGGCAACGGGGAAATACGGTGATGTGTCTGAAGCACCTGATTTCAACGAGCTTGACGGACGATACTATGATAGCGTTATCGCCGCGGTTTCCAACGGAATTGTATTAGGTGATGAAAATGGGTACCTGTATCCGAAAGAAAATATAACCCGCGCAGAGGCTTGCGCAATTATTATGCGCGCGGCAAATAAAAAGGGTGATTTAACACCTTATACTATGCCGCAGACAATCGCTCCATCCGCTCCCGTCACAAGAAGCGGCGGTGTAAGTGAAAACGGTCAATTATGCGTTATAGGAAAGCAGCTTTGCAACGAAAGCGGAAATCCTGTTTTGCTGCACGGTATGTCAAGCCACGGACTTCATTGGTTCCCGCAGTTTGCGACAGAAAGCGCGATAAAATCTACTGCGGAATACGGCGCGAATCTTTTCCGCCTTGCGCTATATACAGGCGAAGGAGGGTATCTTACAAACAAGGCAATCCGTGATACTTTGATTAACGCGGCTGACGCGGCAATACGCCAGGATATGTATGTTATAATAGACTGGCATATTTTATCTGATAACGACCCGTTGCAAAATGTTGATGAGGCGGAAAATTTCTTCCGTGATATTTCAAAGAAGTATGCGAATTGTCCTAATGTGCTTTATGAAATATGCAACGAGCCTAACGGAAACGTTACTTGGAACGGCAATGTGAAGCCGTATGCAGAAAGAATAATAAAAGCTATAAGAGAAAATTCAGACGGAATTATTCTTGTCGGTTCCCCTACATGGAGTCAGGATATTCACGAAGCGGCAAAAAACCCGATAGATGAAAGCAATATAATGTATTCTTGTCACTTCTATGCGGGAACACATACCGAATGGTTAAGGCAGAGAATAGCCGACTGCGGACTGCCTGTATTTGTTACGGAATGGGGTACAAGTGCCGCAGACGGAAACGGCGGTGTTTATCTTGACGAAGCGCAAAAATGGATAGAATTTATGCGTGACAACAACATAAGCTGGGCGAACTGGTCGCTTTGCGACAAAAATGAAAGCAGCGCGGCATTAAAAAGCGGTGCCGACATATCGGACGGCATAAGTGAAAACGAACTTACCGAAAGCGGAGCGTTTGTGTTTAATAGGTTTTAAAATATTGCTTAAAA
>CACZTG010000144.1 GCA_902783995.1 uncultured Ruminococcus sp.
ACGGCACAATAAAAATTTACCTGAAGAATAATATTCTACCGCTTTATTATAGCACATATAAATAAAAATGTCAATTGAATTTAGTTTTAAGGAGAGAAAAAAATGTCAAAGCTTTGGAGTTATATGATAATATTCTCATTTATCATATCAGTTTTTACGGGCAGGCTTTCTTTAACCGCGCAGAGCGCTCTTGAGGGAGCTTCGGACGCTGTGACAATATGTATAAGCCTGCTTGGGGTTATTTGTATGTGGAACGGAATAATGAAAATTGCCGAAAAAAGCGGCGTAATAGCCGCTGTTTCATACTTTTTAAAGCCCGTAACACGTTTTCTGTTTAAAAATGTTAAACCTGACAGTGAGGCAGAAAAAGCAATAATTATGAATATAAGCGCAAACCTTCTCGGTATGGGAAATGCCGCAACACCGGCGGCGCTTACCGCTATAAACGAACTTCGGAAAGAATCGGACGGACGGCTTACAAGTGATATTTTTACTTTTACTCTTATAAATACCGTTTCGATTCAGCTGATTCCCTCAACGGTAATCGCTATGCGTTCCGCCGCAGGCTCCGAAAACGCGGCTGAAATAATATTGCCCGTTTGGTGCGCTTCACTCTGTTCACTTACTGTTGCCGTAATATACTCAAAAATTTTTTCAAAGAAAAGAATTTGAATATATTTAAAGAAAGTGTGTAATTATGACTGTTTTACAAAATATTTCAGATTATATTATTCCGTTTGTTATAACCGCCGTACTTGTCGCGGGACTTTGCGGAAAAGATGACCTGTATGAGCTTTTCACCCTCGGAGCGGCGGACGGTATAAAAATAACAATGAAAATTCTTCCTTCCGTAATAGGGCTTATGATGGCGGTTAATATGATGCGTACCTGCGGCGGCTTTGAGCTTATAGGAAATTTCGCGGCGCCGTTTTTAAAATTTCTGGGGCTTCCGGCGGAAATTCTGCCTCTTGTTTTGCTCCGCCCTGTTTCGGGCAGCGCGTCACTCGGAATAACCGCCGATATTTTAAACACCTTTGGTCCCGACAGTTATGCGGGAAGGCTCGCCTCGGTTATTATGGGGGCTACCGAAACAACATTTTACACGATTGCGCTCTTTTTCGGCGCGGCGGGCATAAAAGACAGCGGCAAAACCGTTTTTGGCGCACTGCTCGCGAATATAACAGGCACTGTTTGCAGTATAATATTTTCCGGATTATTTTTTGGTGGGTGAATATTTATTATCGGTCACATATTCAAATACTGTATCGGGATATTTTGCTTTTATTTCGTCCGGAAATTCGTAATCGCTGATAATATGATTTACCTTTCCGAAATCTGCTGTAATAATATTTCCTTCAAAACCCGATTTTTCGTGGTCGGCGAGATAAAAAATCTTCTTTGAATTTTTCATCATTATTGTATGCAAAAGCTGAAACCTACCACCTTCAAATATCTTGCCGCCCTCCGAAAATCCAATTGTTGAAAAAAACATTTTATCGGCATTATGCATATGCGCACAAATAACCGTTTCATTTCCTCCGAGCATATACGGAGCCTCATAAACCTTTCCTCCGAGACAGCATACGGCTGTGCCGTTTTCGGAAAGATACGCGGTAAGTGACATATTGTTTGTTATAACCGTTATATCGGGAATTGCAATAAGATAAGGCGCCATATACTCGGTTGTTGTCGAGCCGTCTATGAAAATTACGTCTCCGGGCTTTATATGTGCCGCCGCCGCTTTGCCGATATGTCTTTTGGCAATCTTCATTTTGTGATACCTGAATTTAAGCTTTACCTCATTCTTTTTAACAAGCTCGGCACCGCCGTAGCTGCGTAAAATATAACCCTGCTTTTCAAGACTGTTGAGGTCGCGGTTTATAGTCGCCGTACTGTAATGCAAGCTTTTTGTAAGATAATCAACCGTTACATACCCATTTTCCTTCAAAATGCCAAGAATCGTGTCCTGACGCTCTTTTTTATACATTCAGCCTCACCTTTTCTGATAAATGTTGAGAAATCATCAATTTTTTCAACTTACTTGAAAAAGTTTGAGAATATTGCTATACTAATAATAGCATATAAAAACTATTTTGTCAAGGAAGGTTTTGAGCAAAATGAAAAATCTTACAGAAGGAAATATCTATAAAAATTTTTTTGTTTTTTCCGTTCCGCTTGTTCTTGCAGGTTTGCTTTCCGCCGCCTACGCTACGGTGGATAATGTTATTGCGGGCAAGTTTTTGGGGCAGAACGGTCTTGCGGCAACGGGCGCAACCTCGCAGGCTATACGTCTTTTTGCCTGCCTTTTTTACGGCTTTTCGGTTGGCTTCGGTATGTATATAGCAAAGCTTTTCGGAGGCAAAAATTATAATTCTTTAAAATCCGCCGTTTTCAGTGTAACCTTTCTCATTTTGTCATTGATTATGATTGCGAGCGCTGTTTTGATTGTACTGCATAATCCTTTGTTAAAGCTGCTTAATGTTAATGAAAAAATTTACAATGATGCGGCAATTTATTTTTGCATATACATAGGCGGCTTCTTTATAATTTTTTTAAATCATTTTTTTATGTGTATTTTTAATGCCATAGGTCTTAGTATATATCCTTTTTTTATGTCTGTTATTTCGGGCATTTTAAACATTGCCGGCAATATAATAAGCGTTACCGTGCTGGGACTCGGCGTAAAGGGAATAGCTTTTGCCACTGTTTTTGCGGCTTTTGTTGTGGATATGGTTTATATAATTAAATTTTATTTTTGTTTAAAGGAGATGGGTGTTGAAAAAGCGAGACTGTCTTTTGACAAACAGGCTGTTAAAGAATTTATGTTTTACGGTCTGCCGACTTCATTTCAGCAAATGGCAATGTATATTTCCTCTGCTCTTATATCGCCCGTTGTAAACAGCGTTGGTGTTGCCGCAACCGCAGGATACAGTGTAGCCATGCATGTATATGATATAGTTGCGGGAATTTACCAGAATGCTTCAAGAACACTGGCAAATTACGCCGCTCAGTGCTTTGGCGGCAAACAGTACGGAAAAATTCCGAAGGGTGTGTTTGTGGGTTTTTTACAGGAACTTATCTTTACTGTCCCGGTTATAACTTTATGTGCCGTTTTTGCAACCCCTCTCACTATGATGTTTTTTCCACGCGGCTTTGAAGGCGCGGCAGTTAATTACGCGGTTATATTTGTACGTTTTTTCCTTCCGTTTGTTGTGTTTAACATTGTCTGCAATCTGTTCCACGGTTTTTTCAGAGGTATAGGAGTTATGCATATGGTTATTGTTTCGACTGCTCTCGCATCTGCCGTGAGAATCCTTGCAAGCGCTGTTCTTTTCGGGTTTTTCTCTGTAAACGGTGTTTACGCAGGGTGGTTGATTTCGTGGATTTTTGAAGCCGCTTTTTCAACTTTATTTTTCCTTAAATATTATAATACGGAAGAAAAGCTTAAAAATAAGCTGGAAAAAAATTTTGAAAAAAATAAAAAAATGTATTGATATAATACATATGGACCAAAAAAAGTAGAAAATCAAAATTCAATGTGATATAATAGTTTTTGGACAAACAAATCA
>CACZTG010000145.1 GCA_902783995.1 uncultured Ruminococcus sp.
CTCATACACGGGCGAAGATGTCGTGGAGCTAAGCTGTCACGGAAGTATTACCTCCGTGAAATATCTTCTGCGCGCCGTAATTGAGGCGGGAGCAAGGCTTGCGGGACGGGGCGAGTTTACAAAACGCGCTTTTTTAAACGGCAGGCTTGACCTTGCGCAGGCGGAAGCCGTTACTGATATAATAACCTCAAAAAGCGAAAGCGCGCTTGCCTGCGCCGTCAATCAGCTTGAAGGCAGGCTTTCTGAAAAAATAAACGCTGTCCGTGAAAAGCTTGTTGAGGTTATGGCATATATTGAGGCTGAAACGGATTTTCCCGAGGACGACGTTTCGGGCTTATCGGCGGACGAAGTCAAAGGAAAGCTTAAAGCCTCGCTTGCGGAAATAAAAGCGCTGCTTAACGGCATGAACACGGGCAAAATAATAAGAGACGGCATAACAACCGCTATTCTTGGCAGACCGAATGTGGGAAAATCCTCTCTTTTAAATGTGCTTATCGGTGAAAACCGCGCAATTGTGACCGATATTCCCGGCACAACAAGAGATACAATCGAGGAATATCTTGAGCTTGACGGCATAACCTTAAAGCTTGCCGATACCGCGGGAATACGTGATACCTCCGATACGGTGGAAAAAATCGGTGTTGACCGCGCTTTTGACGCGCTTAAAAAAGCGCAGCTTGTGCTTTTTGTGGCGGATTTATCCGAAATGCCCGGGAAGGACGATATCGCCCTGCTTAAAAAGGCAGGCGGCAAAACCGCTGTGCTTGTGCTTAATAAAAGCGATAAAGAGCTTGCCGGAGCGGAAGAAGCCTATAAAGCGCTTGCGGAAATCCCGTCTGTTAAAATTTCAGCGGCGGACGGCAGCGGAATTACGGAGCTTACCGCGCTCATTAAAGAGCTTTTCGGCTGCGGCAATATTGAAAACGATAATATACCTCTTTTATATAATATGCGCCACTTTGAAAGCCTTGTCCGCGCGGGAAAATCCACCGAAAACGCTCTTTCGGCACTTGAAAACGGATTTTCCGCCGATATGCTTTTTATTGATGTTTTCGACGCCCTGTCATCGCTCGGCGAAGTGGTCGGCATGAATGTCTCGGAGGAAGTCGTCAACAAAATTTTTGAAAAATTCTGCGTGGGGAAGTAAATAATAAAAACTTTTAAGGAAGTGCTCATAATGAAAATTTTGTCAATCGGAAACAGCTTTACACAGGATGCGCAAAGATTTTTGCATGAAATTGCAAAGGTAAACGGAAAGGATTTAAAATGTGTAAATCTTTATATCGGAGGCTGTAATCTGAAAAGTCATTATCTGAATATGTTAGATGACGAGAAAAAATATCTTTTTGAATTTAACGGCGAATCAACAGGAATATATGTTTCCATAAGAGAAGCCCTTAAAAGCGACGCGTGGGACTATATAACGCTTCATCAGGCAAGCTATGAAAGCTTTGATTTTGATAATTATACCCCTTATATAAAAGAGCTTGCCGCTTACGTAAAGCGCTATTCTCCCAAGTCAAAGCTTTTGATTCATCAGACCTGGGCATATGATAATAATTGTGACGCCATTAAACGCGTCGGATATAAAAATCACAGCGAAATGTTTTCCGATATAGAATCGGCTTACGCCAAAGCGGCAGAGGATATAGCTGCCGACGGTATTATATACAGCGGCAGGGCAATATCCGAAGCTTATAAGCAAAGACCGGATATGATATATAGAGATAGCAAGCACCTTTCATTAGGCTTCGGGCGGTATATGGTCGGTCTGCTGTGGTTTATGACTCTGTACGGCAAAGCAGACGGATTAAAGCATATTTCCGGATATTCCGATTTGATTTCGGAAGACGATAAGCTTTTCGCGGCAGAAATCGCGAAAAAAATAATATAATGTTTTAAGGACGCTATCAAAAAACTGTTGTTTTTGGTATATATTTGCCGATTACAGCTTGTACCTGAGAAACAGGAGGAGACCTGAAATGAAATGTTTTAAACCGTGGGAAGGATATTTTGCGCCTTTCAGGATTTTCGGCAACCTTTATTTTGTGGGAACGCAGCCGGCATCAACTCATATTATTGATACTGGCGAAGGACTTATCATGCTTGACAGCGGCTATCAACATTCGCTTTACAGCGTAATTGACGGAATATACAGCGTCGGGCTTGATGTTCACGATTTAAAATTTATACTGCACACTCACGGTCATATCGACCACTTTGGAGCTACAAGAGCATTGATAGAGCTGACAGGCGCTAAGACCGCGATTGGCGAGCCTGACAGAAAAAACGCAACGGGAGAATCGGACTTATCGTACGCGAAAGAGCTTAATATGGAATTTACCGAAACTTTTGTGCCCGATATTCTGCTAAACGACGGTGATACAATCTCTCTCGGAAATACAACAATAACAGGCTTAGCAAGTCCCGGACATACGGCGGGCGCGATGTCATATTTTTTTGATGTAACGGACGGCAATAATACATACCGTGCGGGGCTTCACGGAGGGGCGGGACTCAACACCCTGCGCAGCGGTTATTTGGACAAATACGGGCTGCCGTACTCATACAGAGAACAATTTGCACATTCACTGGATAAATTGGCGGGAGAGCGTGTTGATATTTTTTTAGGCAACCATATGCAGCAAAACAACACCCCCGAAAAATATAAGGTTTTGTCCGCCGGAAACGATAAGGCTTTTATTGACAAAAACGAATGGTCTGAATTTTGCATGAAAATAAAAGCCTCTCTATACAAAATGATTGAAAATAAACAATAATAATTTACGTATTTTCGTGGGAGTTTGACACAGTACCCACATAAATTTGCAAAAATAAACCGTAGTTCAAAGCAGAAACATCAGGCTAACGAAAGGGGAACACAAAATGTATTATTCAAACGTGCTGGATTTAATAGGAAACACTCCGCTTATCAGCTTAGAGGAAACTACCGGGCTTAAGATATATGCCAAAGCCGAATTTTTAAATCCGGGCGGCAGCATAAAAGACAGAATCGCTTTAAATATGATAGAAGAAGCCGAGAAGGACGGAAGATTAAAACCCGGAATGACAATTATTGAGCCGACATC
>CACZTG010000146.1 GCA_902783995.1 uncultured Ruminococcus sp.
ATGAACTGACGATTGCGGCTGTTGGAAACGCTATGGATAACGGCGCGGAGCTGAAGCTTGGTTTTAAAGTCTCCGATATAAAAAAAGGGGAAAATTTTTATATTATATCATCGGAGGATGAAACCGTCAAAGCTGAATTTGTTGTAAACGCCGCAGGTTGCCATTCTGACGAGATAGCGGTCATGGCAGGCGATAACAGTTTTAAAATAACGCCGAGAAGGGGAGAATATATCCTTCATGACAAAGAGTATGGAAATACGGTTTCAGCCACAATTTTCAGAACGCCCGGCAAAATGGGCAAAGGCATACTTATTACGCCGACGGTTGACGGTAATCTCTTAACGGGACCTACGGCCGAAGATATTGAGGAAAAAGATGAAACAAGGACAACGGCGGAAGGGCTTGAAAAAATTATTTCACAAAGCGTTGAAACCATTCCGAAGTTTAAATTTAATAAATCAATTACATCTTTTTGCGGCGTAAGGGCGACAGGGAATACGGGAGATTTTATAATCAATTCACCTTTTAAAGGGTTTATAAATGCCGCCGGCATAGAATCTCCCGGACTTTCATCAGCACCTGCTATTGCTGTTTATATAGTCAATATGTTAAAAGACGAGGGAATGAAGCTTAATAAAAACGAGGACTTTAACCCAATAAGAAAGCCTGCGCATTTTTTCAGAGAGCTGAGTACGAAAGAGAAGAATGAAATTATAAAAAAGGATAAAAGCTATGGAAAAGTTGTTTGCCGGTGCGAAACAATTACCGAAGGGGAAATATTATACGCGATGAGGCAAAACCCAAAACCGTCCGACCTTGACGGTATAAAAAGGCGAACAAGAGCGCAAATGGGCAGATGTCAGGGAGGTTTCTGCTCGCCGTATATTGTTGAACTGATAAAAAATGAGCTTGGTATTCCGTACGAAAAAGTTACAAAATGCGGAGGAAAATCATTTGTGAATGTCGGTAAGACGAAAGGAGATGAGTGATAGTGACAGACCTTGTAATTATAGGCGGAGGACCTGCCGGTATGAGTGCCGCGGTTGCCGCGTATGACAGCGGCATAAAGGACATACTGATACTTGAACGCGATACCGAGCTCGGCGGTATATTGCAGCAGTGTATTCATAACGGTTTCGGGCTTCATAAATTCGGTGATGAGCTTACGGGACCAGAATATGCGGGAAGATATAAAAAAATGGTATATGAAAGAAAAATTCCGTATAAGCTTAATACAATGGTGCTGAGCATTAGCCCGGATAAAGTCATTACCGCTGCAAATGAGAATGACGGTATTTTTGAGATACGGGCAAAAGCGGTAATTCTCGCCATGGGCTGCCGTGAAAGACCAAAAGGAGCGCTTAATATTGCGGGAACAAGACCTGCAGGCATTTACAGCGCGGGAACGGCGCAGAAGTTTGTTAATATAAAGGGATATATGCCGGGGAAAAATGTTGTAATTTTAGGTTCCGGCGATATTGGGCTTATTATGGCAAGGCGAATGACGCTTGAAGGCGCGAAAGTGCATGCGGTGTGTGAAATTATGCCTTATTCGGGAGGACTTGCGAGAAATATTGAACAGTGCCTTAACGATTTTGATATTCCGCTTAAATTAAGTCATACGGTAGTAAATATTCACGGCAAAGAAAGGCTTGAGGGAGTGACTATCGCAAAAGTAGATGAAAGGCGCAGACCGATACAGGGAACAGAGGAGTATATCACCTGCGATACCTTGCTTTTATCTGTTGGGCTAATACCCGAAAACGAGCTTTCCAAAACGGCGGGAATTGAACTTTCGGATATAACGAACGGCGCGGTTGTTGACCAGGACAGGCAAACCTTTCGGGACGGTATTTTTGCCTGCGGAAATGTGCTTCACGTTCATGATTTGGTTGATTATGTTTCGGACGAGGCGGAAATCGCGGGAAGAAGCGCAGCGGAATATATAAACGGCTGTAAATTCGACACCGTTTCAATACCCGTAACAACAGACGGTAAAGTAAGATATACGGTGCCGCAGTTAATAACAAAGAAAAAAGACATAACAATTTATTTCAGAGTAAGCGATGTTTTTAAAGATGTCAAAGTAAATGTTTACGGGGACGATAAACTTTTAATTTCAAAAAAGAAAAAAAAGGTCGCTCCGGGCGAAATGGAAACTTTAAAAATAAAAAAAGAGCTTTTTGAAGGAATAAACAGGCTTAAAGTACAGCTTGAAAGTTAAATCGAAAGGAACGATTTTAAATATGACAGAACGAAATATGACTTGTATAGTTTGTCCGCTCGGATGCGGCATTAATGTTACAATGAACGAAGGAAAAATTATAAAAATCGAGGGAAACGGCTGTCCGAGAGGAGCAAAATACGCGGAAAGCGAATGTACAAACCCTGTGAGGACTCTCACAACCACAATAAAAAGTGATGACGGCAGAGTTTTGCCTGTTAAAACAAAAAAACCGATACCGAAAGGCAAACTTACGGAATATATGGAGATGATAAATAATCTTGTTATTCATCTTGACTAAATCCCAAAAAAATGATAAAATGTCAGTATATTATCAAGACCGGAGAGTGAGTAAAAGTGCGAAAAAAAATTATCGCGGCGGTGAAGGGGGATATCGGCACCGCGCTAAAATCAGACACAGATATAATTTTTTATTTAAGTCCGAGTATAATGGATATTGAAAAAATAATTGACGATGTACATAATGCGGGTAAAAAAATTTTTTTGCATTTTGACCTTGCTGAGGGTATCGGAAAAGATAAAGCGGGTTTAAAGTTTATTAAAAATCTTAGAATAGACGGTATAATAAGCACAAGAGTAAATATTATTAAAACGGCAAAGGAATTGGGAATTGTAACCGTTCAGAGGTTTTTTATTGTGGATTCACATTCTATAGAAACCACGGCAGAAGCTTTAAAAGCTTCAAAACCGGATATGATTGAGCTTATGCCCGGCATATTGCCGAAGGTTATAAAAAAAATCAAAGAGCAAACAAATATTCCGATTATAGCGGGCGGGCTTATAGAAACTCCGGAGGAAGCGCAGGTATCGTTTGACGCGGGCGCAAGCGCTGTTTCGACAAGCAATAAAGAGCTTTGGAAATAACAAAAAAGGAAGAAAAACAAATGAAGAACAAAAAACTTTTTTTACTTGATATGGACGGGACAATTTATCTTGATAACACGCTTTTTGACGGAACAGAAGATTTTTTGTCTTACGTAAAAAAAATAGGCGGTAAATACATTTTTCTTACAAACAATTCTTCAAAAAGTGTAGATAAATATATAGAAAAAATGGCAAGTCTCGGCATTAAAACCACAGCTGATGATTTTTTGACTTCAACAGACGCAACAATTCCTGTATTAAGAAAAAGAAATTATAAGAAAATATATGCCTTTGGCACAACATCTTTTAAAAAGCAGCTTCTGGACGCCGGTTTTCCGATAACAGATAAGCTTGAGGACGGTATAGATTGCCTTTTAATGGGGTTCGATACAGAGCTTACGTTTAAAAAGCTTGAAGATGCCTCAATACTTCTCGGTAAGGGCGTTGACTATATAGCGACCAATCCCGATTTGGTGTGTCCTACATGGTACGGCTACGTTCCCGATTGCGGCTCTGTGAGCCGGATGCTGTACAACGCCACAAAACGTATGCCCGAATTTATAGGCAAGCCGCAGCCGGCAATGGCGCTTGCGGCAATGGAAAAAACAGGATTTTCAAAAGACGAAACGGCACTTATAGGGGATAGAATATATACGGATATTGCCTGCGGTGTAAATGCCGGTATAACCTCGGTGCTTGTACTCAGCGGTGAAGCCACACCGGAGGATGTTGAAAAAAGCGATGTTAAGCCTACATTCATATACAAAAATATAAGAGAAATATATAATGAACTTATAAAAACTTGACATTCTTTTATTTTTACGGTATAATATATAAAAATGGTGAATACTACCGACAGCCGGGCTGAATATAGCCCGGTTGTTTTTAGAGACACCCGGCTAAGGAGATTTAAAAATGTATTTTCCGATATTAATTATTGTTTTATCAAATATTTTTTATCACATATGCTCAAAGGAAACGCCAAAAAGTATACATCCGATGGCATCGCTTGCGGTTACATATATTGTTGGAGCTGTTTTCTCGGTAATTCTGTATTTTATAATGAATAAAGGCGGTAACATAATTGCCGAATGTTCTCATATCAATTGGGCTTCGGTTGTGCTTGGCATTGCGATTGTAGGGCTTGAAGGCGGTTTTATTTATGCCTATAAGGCGGGGTGGGAGGTTAGCACGGCGCAGCTTGTATCAAGCGCTTTGCTTGCTCTTGCGCTTATAGCCGCAGGAACACTTTTATATCATGAAACAATAACATTAAAAAAAGTTATCGGTATAGCGGTTTGCCTTGTAGGTCTGGGGATTATTAATATGTAGATTTTGATGACTTATGTAAAATTAAAAAAATTTTAAAAATAACACAAATTTTGTTGACAACTTTTTTGTTTTGTGGTAAAATAATAAAGTCAGGAAAATATATAATGCTAAAAAACTTTAAATTTAATATTCGCACCTGTGGCGGAATTGGCAGACGCGCACGGTTCAGGTCCGTGTGCCGGTAACGGCTTAGGAGTTCAAGTCTCCTCAGGTGCACCACGTCGGAGCAAGCTTCATTTGCTCCGATTTTTTATTTGCCTCCAAACCCCATATTTCAAGCGGTCAACTTGTTTTTCGCAGACAAAAAAACCGCCCCGACAATAAAAACAGAGCGATTTTATTATTATATTACCTTTTTATACAAAGTCTAAACCGAGGTGTTGTAAAAGTATAGTTGTCAAGAGAACCGTCCCCTTGACACCCCATTGACACCTCGCGGTGTTCCGATTCAAATCGGCAAAAGTCAGGACTAATCACTTCTCCGCTTTTGCTTGCACGATCGCCTTAAACAGGGAATATTCGTTATCCGCCGGGACATCGCAGGCGTAGTGCCAGACCATGACGCCGCCGAGGCCTTGCTTAACGGCCCAAGCTGTTTTATCGTACACAGTCTTCGGTGTGTTAAAGGAATGAATCAGACCGGTGTCGGTTTCATAATACAGTCCGTCGTTGTCAAGCTGATCATAAAAGCTGTTGTACGCGTACCAGATGTCCTCGTGCGTTGTTGGACGGGCATAGAACGGGATGCCGAGGTCAATCTTTTCCGCGGGATAACCCAAATCAAGCAGCTTACGCACCTCGTTCTGCGCGATTGTCAGCGTTGAGTGCATCCCGTTGTCATCCCAGAGGTCGTAGCTCATGAGTTCCACCATATTTACTGCGTCGATTGAAGCCGTCGGGAAGTCTGCGCACCATCCACCGACCGCCATTCCGAGAGCGTACTCCTCGCCGAGCGTCTGCCGCAGAGAAACAAGAAAATCTCCGAACTGCTTTTTGGCGGTTTCGGATATCGGATATTCATAGTCGAAGGATATGCCGTCCAGATTATACTGTCGGAGGAAGGATAGAATGTTTTTTTCGAGTACACCGCTGTCAAAGGCTTTTTTGTGTTCCTCCGCCATTATGTTCATCTGTTGTTCCCAGCTACCGCCGTCAGCTGCGGGTTTCGGTCCTCTCAGAGTCGCGTGAACACGGACGTGCAGCCCTTTGGTTAGATTCTGTATTTTTCTGATTGCCGCAGCAAAGCTGTTTTCGACCGATACCATACCCGTACTGTCAAACCCTGCATCTCCGATGATAATGATATCCGTCACGTCCGCAAGATGAGAGGCATCAAAAGATTTGGTATTCTTAAGCGATCCGGCCGTGATATAGGCTGTGACGCGAAACCCGTCGTTGTCATAGGTCGTTCTGACCGCTTTCCGTCCGGCTGTTTGCTCCGGATTCTGATTTACATTCTCCAACGTCTCTTTTTTCTCCTGCTTTTCCGCCTCGTCTTCCGGGAATGTGACCTTCACCCGGTTTGTTCTGTCCTGCCTGTCTGTTTCGCACATGGCAAGGACGGAAAAAATTATTGCGGTTACAAGCAAAAGTGGCGCGACACGTTTTATATATTTCATATCGATAATCCTCCTGTGTCAAGGAGACGTGTGTCAGTTCTCTTGACACCTGGTTTTTTTAGTATTACATCGAGCTTGACTCAATTATCTTTTTTAAACAGATGAGCACGGTTCCCGTTTAGCAATAAACGCGCATTTTAACAGACGCTTTTACTTCGAGTATTCATTGCTATGGGATAATTATATCATATTCTTTTGAAAAAATCTACTGCTTTTATAAAAAGACTTCACTTTTTCATTGTTTTATGTTGAAAAATTAAAAAATACATTAATTACTGTAATAACGCAAGAATTTCTGCAAGACTGAAAGGAATGAGTCCGGTACAATACCGAACTCATTATCAAGCAAGTTATTTTGTCTAAACTTTGTGATTCACTTCAATTTTGGGAGCGCAGACCACGTTTATTTGCGCTTTTGTTTCCGTACCTTTTGCGAAACAGAATACAATCCTGACGTCCTTGTAAACGGTAAAATTGTTCAATTTTGCGTATGGTTAATAAACGTTTTTAATTGTTTATATCAGTTACAATAATGACGCCACACACTTTTCCACTTCAGCCATATCTGCTGTCGGTTCAAAACGTGCAACAACATTGCCGTTACAGTCTATAATAAATTTTGTGAAATTCCATTTTATATCGGACTTTTTATCCCAATCGGGGTCAGCCTCGGAAAACATCTTTTCGAGCAGAGCTTTATATTGATGTTCATCAAAACCCCCGAACCCTTTTTGGGATTTCAGATAAGTGTATAACGGCAGTTCGTTTTCGCCGTTTACGTCTGCTTTCTTCATCTGCGGAAAGGTAGTATTAAAGTGCATTGTGCAAAAGTCATGAATTTCATCATCGGTTCCGGGAGCTTGCCCGCCAAACTGATTACACGGTATGTCCAAAATTTCCAACCCTTTATCATGATACTTTTCATACATCTGTTCAATCGGTGCATACTGTGGCGTGAAGCCGCATCCTGTGGCTGTATTTACAACCATAATTACTTTGCCCTTATAGTCAGATAAATTTAGCTGTTCGCCTTTTCCTGTTGTAATTGTATAATCATAAATCATTTCTTGAAACCTCCTTATACAAACTTTTCAGCAAAGACTGCCGCTTCTTTTTTCTGCGCTTCGCTCGGCTTATTTTTTACATAGAAATATTCGGGTTCAACGGTAATGCCATTGACGGACAATCCCTTTTTTATAAGTTCCACAGAATGCTTTGAAAGCCAAGAGGTCGAAAAAACGACAGCCTTTTTTACATTATCCTTTTTCAGTGTCTTCATGTATTCTTTCAGGTGACTGTCAAGACCGTAAGCATATAACGCTCCGCCTATAAACAGCACATCGACAGGCTCGGTTATTTGTGCTTCGAGCTTTTCAACTGATATAGCCTCTGCATTAACCGCTCTTGCGATTGCTTCTGCAACCGCTTTTGTATTTCCTGACCTTGAGTAATATCTGACCGCTATATTCATAATTGTTCTCCTTTAAGCCTTATTGAATTTTTCTTTTGGTTGCTTGCATCTCGGACATTTCCAGTCGTCGGGCAAATCTTCAAATGCAACTCCGTCATGCTCTGAAGGGTCATATACATATCCGCATACGGAGCAGACATATTTGCCGCTTGCTTCTTTTTTAGAAAAATCCACTTCGGCAAGGACGGTCGGTACAGGGTTATCCAAATCCATTACACGCTTTGCTTCAAGATTTTCATATCCTTGCGGTGTGTGAGTGCCGCAATATACCGTTGGATTATTGCGTATAAAATCACGCACGCGGTCAAGCGTCTTGCGAGCAGCAGTTTTGTCATCAAACACAACAGAGAGTTTATTGTCGTA
>CACZTG010000147.1 GCA_902783995.1 uncultured Ruminococcus sp.
TGGTTTAAGGCGCACGATTGGAAATCGTGTAACGGTTGATAGCCGTTCAAGGGTTCAAATCCCTTTCTCTCCGCCACGTCGGAGCAAAGGAAAGCTTTGCTCCGTTTTTCTTTTCGGAAAAACATCCGCCCGCGGCGTCAATGCGTCTGGGCCGTCCTGCTTTTTTACATCGGAGCAATCTTATAAACGCTTGCTATGTTTTTTTGCAAAAAATAGAGATTACTTATGCCGCTGCCTTGATTTTTTAGATTAAATCGAAAAAAATGATTGACTATTTTTTAATTATATGTTAAAATATATAAGGTGTTTTTGTAACCCGTTTAGAATTTACAGCATAAAATATTATGCGGATTTGAAAGGATTGATATATATGCATAATTATAAGGTCGCCGTTATAGGCGCTACCGGTATGGTAGGTCAGCGTTTTATTACACTTCTTGAAAACCACCCTTGGTTTCATATTGAAATGCTTGCCGCTTCAAGCAGGAGCGCAGGTAAAACCTATGAGGAAGCCCTGGGCGGAAGATGGAAAATGACTTCTCCAATGCCTGAAAAGGTTAAAAAAATGAAGGTTTACGACGCATCTGCCGACCTTAAACTTATTGCCGAAACGGTTGATTTTGTTTTTTGCGCGGTAGATATGAAAAAAGATGAAATAAAGGCTCTTGAAGAAGCTTACGCAAAGGCTGAATGTCCTGTTATTTCAAACAATTCCGCAAACCGTCATACGCCCGATGTGCCTATGATAATTCCCGAAATCAACCCGGACCATGCCGAAGTTATCGCGGCGCAGAAAAAGCGTCTCGGAACAAAACGGGGCTTTATAGCGGTTAAATCAAACTGCTCGCTTCAAAGCTATGTTCCCGCGCTTCATCCGCTTATGAAATACGGCGTCAAAAAAGTTCTTGCTTGTACATATCAGGCAATTTCGGGTGCCGGCAAAACTTTTGACACATGGCCCGAAATGATTGATAACGTTATACCTTATATCGGCGGCGAAGAAGAAAAAAGTGAAATTGAGCCGCTTAAAATCTGGGGTACGCTTGAGGGTGATAAAATTGTTGATGCCACTTCTCCGGCGATAACAACGCAGTGTTTGCGTGTACCCGTTTCGGACGGTCACACCGCTGCCGTTTTTGTAAGCTTTGATAAAAAACCATCAATTGAGGAAATCAAACAGGCGTGGAAAGAGTTTAAAGGTGCGCCGCAGGAGCTTAATCTTCCGAGCGCTCCGAGGCAGTTTCTTAACTATTTTGAAGAAGATAACCGTCCTCAATCAAAGCTTGACAGAAATCTTGAAGGCGGTATGGCTGTTTCAATAGGCAGGCTTCGCGAGGACAGTCAGTACGATTATAAATTTGTATGTCTTTCGCATAATACTTTGAGAGGTGCTGCGGGAGGCGGCGTACTTATGGCGGAATTACTTGCCGAAAAAGGATATTTTAAAAGATAATTTTTTATCGAAAGGCAGGCTCTTATATGAAAGAATGTGTGTTTAAAGGCTGCTCGACAGCACTTGTTACACCATTCACAGAAGATAATAATATTGATTTTAACGCTCTTGACGCGCTTATAGATTATCAGCTCGGAAAGGGCGTAAATTCTATTGTGGCACTTGGAACAACCGCAGAAGCCGCAACTCTTACAGATGACGAAAAAAAAGAAATTTTAAAATTTACCGTTAAAAAAACAGGAGGCAGGGTTCCGGTAATTGCCGGCGCGGGAAGCAATAATACACGGCGCGCGGAGGAACTGAGCCGCATTATGGAAAGCTGCGGCGCGGACGCGCTTCTTCACGTTACACCCTACTACAACAAAACAAATTCAGACGGACTTGTAAAGCACTTTGAAGCCGTCGCAAAATCAACACAGCTTCCGATAATACTGTATAACGTACCGTCTCGGACGGGAGTAACTCTTACACCTGAAGATTGCGGAAAACTTTCCTCTGTGAAAAACATTGTGGGTATAAAGGACGCGGGAGGCGATGTACGTAAAACCTATGAATATCATCGTCTTGCGGGAGATGATTTTTCCGTATATTCCGGTAATGACGATATTGTTCTTCCCCTGCTTGCCTGCGGAGGCGCAGGCGTAATCTCTGTGCTTTCAAACCTCGTACCCTATGAAGTAACGGATATGTGCAGGCGCTTTTTTGACGGGGATATTAAAGGCGCGAGAAACATACAGGAAAAATATTCGGTGCTTATTAACCTTCTTTTTTCCGAACCAAGCCCTATGCCCGTAAAATACGCGCTTTCGCTTATGAAAATATGCAGTGAAAAAACACGGCTTCCTCTTTGGGAAATTTCCGAAGATAATAAAAAAGCCATTCGCGAAGAAATGGCTAAGCTTGAGCTTATATAGTAAATATCCCCCGACGGGGGATTTTACTATATGCTCAATACAAGGTGTTCCGGCAAACCGTTTTTAAATATAATTTCAGGCTCACCGAGTATAAGCGGCTTAATATATTCAATAATCTCATTTGTTACATTAAGCTTGTCTTTCGTTATCCAGCTATCCGGAACGTATTTTGTTTTATTGGCTATTTTTTCTATTTCACAGGTTTTTGCTGTACATTTATAATCGCCTTCGCTTCTTTCAAACGCAACCATTTTGCCGTTTTCGCCTTCCTCCGCGGCTCTTACGGCAAAAGCGCCGGCCATAAACGCTTCATCAATATCGGTTTTTGACGCGAAATGAGCCGCCGACCGCTGCATGGTATTAAGTTCTATCGCTCTTGTTTTGCATTTTAGCTTATCCCCTATCAGCTCGGCAAGGTAACGCCCCGCACCTGTTAAAATTTTATGTCCGAACGCGTCAAGCTTTGTGATTTTACCCTCCGCTTCACAGATATTTTTTCCGTCCGCGGTTTTAAGACCTTCGGAAACAGCAATAACAATATTGTTTTTGGTTTTAAAAATTTCTTCCGTTCTCTGTATAAGCCTTTTCGCTTCAAACGGCACTTCGGGTAAACATATTATATCGGGTCCGTCACAGCCGTCACCTTTTGCAAGAGCTGAAGCCGCTGTCAGCCAGCCTGTATCTCTGCCCATAATTTCAAGAACGGTAACGCTTTTAAGGTCGTAAACCGCTGCGTCTCTTATAGTTTCTTTTGTGACAGCCGCAATATATTTTGCGGCGCTTCCGTACCCCGGAGTGTGGTCGGTACTCAAAAGGTCGTTATCTATTGTTTTCGGAACACCTATAAACTTCACATCACTGCCTATAAGCTTTCCGTACATAGTAAGCTTATATATTGTATCCATAGAATCATTGCCGCCTATGTATAAAAATGCGCAGATATCAAGCTTTTCAAATTTCTCAAAAAGCTTTTTATATATTTCACTGTCTTTTTCCGGCTCCGGTAATTTAAAGCGGCAGGAGCCGAGATACGACGACGGTGTCTGACAAAGAAGGTTAAGTTCTTTTGAAGATTTAATTTTATCCTTTAAATTAACATACTTCCCCTTCAAAAAACCTTCAATGCCGTTTACCATACCGTAAATATTGTCATATTCATAATCCGACGCCTCCATAAAAGCTCCGGCAAGGCTTGCGTTTATAACCGCGGTCGGTCCTCCCGACTGCCCTATTATAATATTGCGTGACATAAAAACTTCCCTTTCATTTCATTTTTCCCGAATATTATTTTACCATAAGCATTAAAGCTTGTCAACAAAACAATTGTTTTTTCGCAATAAAATTCCTTAAAACTCTACTTTTTTAAGCTTTCCTCTTCTTAAAAAGTACAAATATGTTCCGCCGACTTTTTTGCCTGTGATTTTTTCCGCCGCAACTCTGTAAAGTTCAAGCTGTCTGCGGTACAAATCTTCAAGCTCGGCATCGCTCATATTTTTGCTTTCGGTTTTATAATCAATTATATAGCATTTGTCCTCATAAACAAACAAACAGTCAATTATTCCCTGCAAAAGTACATTTTCTTCTTTAAGGCTTTCGTCATTAGTCGGAACATCACCGCTTACGCTTATATTAAAAGGTATCTCACGGTATATCGGAAAACCTTTTTCGGCGGATTTTCTGAGCCGCTCACAAATATCCGAATTTAAAAAGCGTAAAATTACACCGTTATCCAAAGTGTCAAGCTCTTTCTCGGTCGCAAACGCCTCTTTTATCAGCATCTTTTTACAAGCCGAAAGCCCGGCTTCAAAATCAGCAGCCGTAAAATCAATGAAACGCAAAATCAAATGATAAAGCGTACCGGTTTCAGCCGCGCTCAGCTTCTCGCCCCGCATAAATACAGGAAGCTTTTCGTCAAATTTTTTAAGCACCGAACGACTTTCTCCATTCTCGGCATCAAACCTGTGCTTCAGCTCCGTTACCGAATATTTTGAAGCAAGACCGCAGCTTTTGATATACGGATATTTATAAGAAAGTCTTCGGGCAACCTCCGCCTCGGTTTGTGCCGAAGCGCAAAAGGCTTTGTTTTCGTCTTTAAACAAAAGGGCTTCGCTTTTTTCCTTTAAATCTTCGGGGCTTACTACGCTTGCTTTTAATCCCGACGTCTTATCCGAAACAGAGAGAACAAGCCAATCAAAAAATGAATTTGCTTCATCGGGACTTTTCGTACCCACATAACCCTTCTCATACGCTTCAATAAGCGCTTCGGATTTTTTATCGCCCTGCATAGTCAAAAACAGCTTCTCTCTCGCTCTTGTCATGGCAACATACAGTACTCTCATCTCTTCGGATAAAAAATCAAGCTTGATTTTGTATGTAACGGCATATTTTGACACCAGCGGATACTTTATTTTTTTCCCGGCATCAAAGCAGCTGCAGCCTATACCGTAATTTTTATCAAAAAACAATTCGCCTTTTGTGTAATCCCCGCCGTTAAACTTGTTTCCTATCCCCATAACAAACACAATGGGAAACTCAAGCCCTTTGGATTTATGTATGCTCATAATCCTTACAACGTTGCAGGCATCCGAAAGAGTTTTCGCGGTTTCGTTTCCTCTTTCTTTGCCTTGCTGCTCATTAATATATTTTAAAAACGCAAAAAGCCCTTTAACATCAGCGTTTTCAAAACGTCTCCCGTGTTCCGTAAACAGCTCAATATTCGCAAGACGGTTTTTGCCGCCCGGCAGCGCCGAAATATACGCTTCAAACGCTGTGTCTTCCATTATGCGGGCAATCAAAGCCGTAACGGGCGCGACTCTCGAAAATGCGCGCCAGCCCGCTATCATATCAATAAATTTTTTGCATTTTTCCGCAAGCTCATCTTCGCCCTTTGAACACTCTTTAACCGCGTTATAAAAATACGCTTTTTCCTTACAGTTCCTGATTTTTAAAAGCTCGTTTTCATCAAAGCCGCCCGGAAGGCTTCTCATAAAGCCGATAAGCGGTATATCCTGCAGCGGATTATCCGTAATCATAAGCATTGAAATCAGCAGTTCCGTTTCGTGCGCATCAAAAAGTCCGCTGCCAACGTCCGAAAAATAAGGAATATCAAAAGCTTTAAACTCTGCTTCAATATCTTCCGTTCTGCCTCTCGGGCTTCTGAGAAGCACGGCAAAATCCCTGTATTCAGCAGGTCGGTATTTCTTTTTTTCTACATCAAACACCATAAATTTACCGACTGTTTCACGTATTTTGCAGGCAACAAGCCTTGCTTCAAGCCCGATTTTTGTATCAAGAATATCATCGTCCGCTTCAAGTGTGCTGACAGAAAGAATTTCGGGATTTCTTGTATAATCATCATCTTCAATGGGCGGATATTCAAATCCCGCTTTAAGCGCTTCCTCATCGGTATAGTTAATATCGCCAAGCTTCTCGCTCATTATTTTTTCAAAAAGGTTGTTTACAAGGTTTACAACCTCTTTTCGGCTCCGGAAATTTTTATTCAGCATAATTTTCTGCTGTAAACCGCTATCCGAATACGAATGAAGCTTGCCTATAAAAATTGACGGTTCCGCCTGCCTGAACTTATATATGCTTTGTTTAACATCGCCCACCATAAACATATTATGACTTTTCCCGTCCGTGCGCCTTGCTATTGCCGCAAAAATTGCCTCCTGTACCGAGTTGCAATCCTGATATTCATCAACATATATTTCATCAAATTTTTCACGCAATTCTTCCGCAACCGGTAATTTTTCGTCCTGTAAAAGTGATAGCGCAATATGCTCAAAATCGCCAAAATCAA
>CACZTG010000148.1 GCA_902783995.1 uncultured Ruminococcus sp.
ATAACCTTTTCAACCGTGGTTTGCTCCGATACCATGGGAACAATACGCACATTACCCTCTTTGAGTACCATAAAGCCCATAGGCTCAATCGAAAGTCCGCCGCCGCTGCCTCCTCCGAAAGGATATTCTTCTTTAATTGCGGATTTTGTGGGAATTTCAACACCGGTAGCACCGAAACCGCAGCTTACCTTCGTTACGGGAATTATAACACTGCCATCGGGAGCGTTAACCTCGTTTCCGACAACCGTGCTGACCTTTACTACCTCTTTTATGGAGTCCATCATTGTGCCTATCATTTCGTTGATATTTCCTTTACTCATGCCTTTTCACGGCTCCTTTCATTTTTTCGCAATGAGCGTAAATCACGTACCGCGTCACGCAAATCTTTATTTGTTATATATGCCCGTATAAGGCAAAAAATAAGATATATCGGTGTTAGTCTAACCCAGGTTATGTTTTTTATGCTTATACCGTCGTGAGCAACAAAATCCGGTGTTACCCGAACCTTGTATTCGTCTGTTTTAAAGCAGGTGTAAATCGTTGTAACGGCGGCGATAAGTGCGCCCGATACAGCGGAATACGCTATACCGCAGCTCATCGGGTCGTCAAGAGCAACCTTGCACCAGACACATTCTCTTTTAAATTCGAGAACCTTCCCCGGCAGCCATTTCAGCTCACATATAATGCGGCATACCGCTTTGATTGTATCAATAACCTCGCCGGGAGTTTTTTTATCCTTTTCGTTTTTTTCTTCCCGCTCTTTTTCTTTCTTTTTTTCTTGGTTTTTCTTTTTGCCGCCTATGCTTTTCACAAAGCACCCGTAAGTTATTTTACCGCTCGTTTTAAAACCGTCTTTTTTGGTGTAGAGCAGTTCGGCATAAAAGCCTGTTTTTACGCACAGAAGAAGAATTATCAGCAGGAGCAATAAAAGCAGAAATATACCGAGCCATTTAATTACAGTAAGCAAAACGCTCATTATTCATCAGCCTTTTCAGGATTTTCTTTTTCTCTGCCCTCATAAAACATTGACTGAAGCGGCAAAGTATGTAGGTTTGGCAAATCCGTAACATTATTAATGCCGAAAGTCCGCAAAAATATGTCGGTAGTCCTGTAAAGCAGGGGCTTTCCGGGAGTTTCAAGCCTTCCGCATTCCTCTACAAGCCCTTTTTCAATAAGCCTTCCGAGCGCTCCGTCGCTGTTGACGCCTCTTACAAATTCAATGGTAGAGCGTGTAACGGGCTGATTATACGCGACAACCGAAAGGGTTTCAAGAGCGGCGTTTGAAAGACCGCTTTGCCTTCTCGGCTCCATAAGCTTTATTATATAGTCATAGTATTTTTCACTTGAACACAGATAATATTTGTTATCAACACACTTTATGGCTATTCCGCGTTTTTCTTTTGCCCATTTCGCCGCAATATTATCCGCAATTTCGGCGGCATTTGAAAGACCGAGAATATTGTTAAGCTCATCTGTGCTTACGGGGTCGCCCGAAGCGAAAAGCACAGCTTCAATAACTGCCTCGGCTTCTTTTAAATCCATATTAAAACCAGCCTTTCCGAATAAAACCTATTCAAATTCTTCCATATCCTTTTCGGGGGGAAGCTCACCGTCAAGTGTCAGAAGTATATCATCCGTGTTCTCGCTTGCCGACATATTGCCGCGGCGCATAAGCTCAAGCACGGCAAGAAAAGTAGATACCGCCTCCGCACGGCTTGTGACATCGGCAAAAAGCGCCGAAAAGGATAGGCTTTTTCTGCCCGCAAACCGCTTGTAAATGTGATAAATCCTTGTTTTTACAGGGACGGTTTCACGGCGGACGATTGTTTCAAACGCTTCTTTTTTTACGGTAAAGCTATCAAGTTCTTTTTTTCTTTCCATAACGCTTTCAAAAGCTAGAAAAAGCTTAGAAAGCGGGATTTTTCCGTCAAATTCTTTAATTTTAGGAAGCTTTATTTCCTCAGCCGCGCGGTAAAAAACCGCGATATCGGAAAACTGCCTTTCGGACAAAAATTTTGCCGCTTCTTTATATTTGGCATACTCTATAAGCCTGTCAACCAGCTCGCTCCTTGGGTCGGCCTCATCTTCCTTTTCACCGCTGCCGGGAAGCAGCATTTTTGATTTTATAAGCAGAAGCTGCGCCGCAAGCACAAGAAATTCGCCCGTACCTTCCATATCTATTTCCTGAAGCCGCTCGACATATTCAATATATTGGTTTGTTATTTCGGCAATCGGTATATCGTATATGCTCACTTTGTTTTTGTGAAGAAGCTGTAAAAGAAGGTCGAG
>CACZTG010000149.1 GCA_902783995.1 uncultured Ruminococcus sp.
TAACTGTATTTTTATTAGCAGCTGCAATTATATTAAATATGCCTGCTTCCTTTGCGTCTATGAACGATGCTTCACCGGAAATTAACGCGGTTAAACTGTTTGAAGCGCTGGGCGTTATAGATAATGCCGATGAATATCTCGGCAATCTTAACCGTGAAATGACAAGAGGAGAAATTGCGGCTCTTTTAGGCGGTCTTTTAAAGGACGGTGGTTTTTCCGGGGACGTTCAGATTTTTGATGATGTTCCGCCCACACATAAAGCGTTCAGAGAAATTAATATTCTGGCGCAGCAGGGTATAGTATCGGGAACGGGAAACGGTTTATTTGAGCCGGACAGAGTAATAAGCTATCCCGAGGCGCTTGCTCTTGTTTTGAAAATGACCGGCTACGGTGAGCTTATAGGTGAAAACGGAGGCTTTCCGAACGGGTGTTATTCCGTTGTTCGTAATTACCGTTTATTTGAATCTCCGGATTTGACGGCTGAACCGACTGTCGGAAATATTTTTGAACTTATATACAGAGCGGCACGGGAGGATTTATTTCAGGTTGCGGAGGTACAATACGATTATACGCTTAAAAGACCTAACGAAAACCGTACAATTTTAAGTAGTTTTTTTGATGTTTACCTTACGGAGGGAATTCTTACGTCTGACGGTGTTGTTGATATCAACAGTACCGCGCTTCCGCCGAGGAACGAAATTATGGTTGACGGTGTCAGGTATTTAAGCGATAAAAACTATTCCGACCTTCTCGGACAGTATGTTATCTGCTTTTACCGGGAATCAGATTCGGTAAGCAAAACCGCGGTATATGTTGCGCCGGGTCGTGTGAATGAAGTTCTTGATGTTGAGGCAGAGAACGTTGAAAGCTTTGAAAATATGACATTTAAATATTATAAAAGTAAAAGCAGAACGGCTAAAATTGATATTAAAAGCAGTATGGATATCATATATAACAATACTGTTGTGACAGAGCTTACAGATGATATGATGCAGCCCGAAGAAGGCTTTATCCGCTTTATAGATAATGACGGCAACGGAAAATACAATGTAGTTATTATAAAATCCTATGAGAGCTTTGTTGTACGTTCTATATCGGAAATTGACGGAGAAACAGTGCTTGCGGCAAGAGACGCGCTGAACCTTCCGACTGTCAGCGTAATGACGGACGGAGACAGCGATACCGTAATTTACGACAGTAATAATGAACCGAAAACTTATGAAGACATAAAGACCGGCATAACTGTTTCGGTTGCGGGAATTTCGGAAGGCGGCAAGAAAAAAGCAAAGGAAATAATTTTAAGTGACGCTACCGTTTACGGTGACGTTGTAGGCTATGAAGACAGCACCGATGAAGCGTCGCTTATGATTGACGGCGTACCGTATAAAATCACAAGCAGCTTAAGACCGCTTCTTGAGAAAATCGGTATAAGAAATGCAGCGAGCTTTAATCTTGACGTTTTCGGTAATATTGTCGATGTAATAGAAACGGATATGTCAAAGCTTGATTTGGCTATGGGGTACCTTGTAAACGCCGATTATGATAAGCACAGCAAAAAGCTTTACCTTAAAATATTTACAGAGCTTGGAAAATTTGTTATTTATGATGCGGGCGACAAGGCGAAGGTTGACGGAGTGCTTTATAAGGAAGCGAAAAATATATATAATGCCCTCCTTCCAGCCGGCGATGCGGAAGTTAAGCCGCAGCTTATTTCCTATAAGCTTTCGGGAAACAGAGAAGTTAATTATATTGACAGACCGGAGGCATATAACGGAACAATAAGCTCCGATTATTACAACAGACTCGCGATTACCGTTCCGATGACGAGCTTTTATTACCAAAGAGAGCAGCAGAGCTTCGGCGGCAAGGTCGTAATGGATGAAAACACCAAGGTTTTTGTGATACCCGAAGATGTAAAGACAGCAAAAAACAGTGATTATCAGGTGATAAAACCCTCCGATGTTGTCGGCTCGGCAACACATTCGGTTGAAGCTTATTCTTTAAATAATGACAGAGTACCTTCGGACGCTGTTATATTAAAAGCTACGTCTTCAAATATGCCGACAACCTCTATAGCAATGGCTGTAACAAATATTTCTTCGGCTGTTAACGAAGCGGGAGAAACGACATATCTTGTTACTCTTATCGGAACAAA
>CACZTG010000150.1 GCA_902783995.1 uncultured Ruminococcus sp.
CGGCGCAGACGGTAATTTACTTGAAGACAAAGCGGAAAACTGCCGTGTGTTACAAATAAACAATCCGATATTGTCGGGAGTTGATTTACTTAAAATAAAAGCGCTCTGCGGCGACGGATTTAAAGTGGAAACCGTTTCGCTTTTATATTACAAAAACACATCTTTGGAAAAGGCAGTGGAGCATCTTTTCGTAAAAATAGATAAAGCGTATAAAAACGGCGCAAATATTATAATTTTATCCGACCGCGGTGTAGATGAAAACCATGTCGCGATACCCTCTCTTTTAGCGGTATCTTCGGTTGAACAATATCTTATAAGAACAAAGAAACGCACAAGCATTTCCATTATCCTGGAAAGCGCGGAGCCTCGTGACGTACACCATTTCGCGCTTCTTTTGGGTTATGGCGCAAGGGCGGTAAATCCGTATCTTGCGGAAGAAGCAATTTATGAATTGATTGAAAAAGGTATGCTTGATAAAGATTTGCATGTTGCGATAGACGATTATAGCAGCGCGATTTTACACGGAATAGTAAAAATCGCGTCCAAAATGGGTATTTCCGCTTTACGTTCATATCAGTCCGCGCAGATTTTTGAAGCAATCGGAATCAACCAAAAAACGATAGACAAATATTTTACCAACACGATAAGCCGAATAGAAGGAATAGGTATAAACGAAATCGGCGAGTCTGTTGAATGGTTTCACTCCCATGCCTTCGACCCTCTCGGGCTGGGAGTTGATACCATGCTTGAAAGCACCGGCGAGCATAAGCTGCGCAGCGGTGAGGAAAAATACGACCATTTATATAATCCGAAGACAATTGTCGCGCTTCAAAAAGCGACAAGGCTGGGAGATTATAAATTGTTTAAGGAATATACGGCTTTGGTTGATGATGAAACAAAACCGCATACTTTAAGAGGTCTTTTGGAATTTGCATTTGATAAAACAACACCTGTCCCCATTGATGAAGTAGAATCTGCTCAAAGCATCGTGAAACGCTTTAAAACAGGCGCAATGTCGTACGGCTCAATATCGCAGGAGGCGCACGAATGTCTTGCAAAAGCCATGAATAAGATAGGCGGCAAGTCCAATTCGGGCGAAGGCGGTGAGCTGCCGGAAAGGCTCAAGTCCGACCTTTCAAGCAGCATTAAGCAGGTGGCGTCGGGACGTTTCGGCGTAACGAGCGAATATCTTATGAGCGCTAAGGAAATTCAGATAAAAATGGCGCAGGGCGCAAAGCCCGGAGAAGGCGGTCACTTGCCGGGCAAGAAAGTATATCCGTGGATTGCAAAAACAAGATATTCCACTCCCGGTGTATCACTTATTTCACCGCCGCCCCATCATGATATTTATTCCATTGAGGATTTGGCGCAGCTTATATACGACCTGAAAAACGCAAACAGAGCCGCGCGCATTTCCGTAAAGCTTGTATCGGAGGCAGGAGTGGGTACGGTTGCCGCAGGCGTGGCAAAAGCAGGCGCGCAGGTTATTCTCATATCTGGATATGACGGCGGAACGGGCGCGGCGCCGAAAAGCTCCATTCATAACGCCGGACTCCCCTGGGAGCTTGGCCTTTCGGAAACACATCAGACGCTTATAGAAAACGGACTTCGCTCCAGGGTGGTAATAGAAACCGACGGAAAATTAATGAGCGGACGTGACGTTGCCATAGCTTGCCTTTTGGGCGCGGAGGAATTTGGTTTTGCAACAGCGCCTCTTGTAACAATGGGCTGCGTAATGATGCGTGTATGTAACCTTGACACTTGTCCCGTAGGTATCGCGACGCAAAATCCGGAGCTTAGAAGGCGTTTTAAGGGAAAACCGGAATATGTAATCAACTTTATGTATTTTATTGCCGAGGAACTGCGTGAAATTATGGCAAAGCTCGGCATCAGAACCGTTGATGAAATGGTGGGCCGTTCCGAGCTTATGCGTGTAAGAAAAAACAGTACGGCGCCTATGGCGAAATTTATAGATATGAGCAAAATTCTTTATAAGAACACAGGCGACGCTAAAACACGCTTCGATAAAAACGACCTTTATGATTTTAAACTGCGTGATACAATAGATGAGAAAATATTGCTGAAGGAATTTAAAAAACAACTGAAAACAGGTGAAAAAGCGGAAATAAAATTAAACGTTACAAGCACCGACAGAAGTATGGGAACAATTTTAGGTTCGGAAATCACAAAAAATTTCAAAAACACCTTGCCCGAAGATACTTTTACCGTCAGATGCAGCGGCGGAGGCGGTCAGTCTTTCGGCGCCTTTATTCCGAAAGGTCTGACTCTTGAGCTTTGCGGCGATTCAAACGACTATTTCGGAAAAGGGCTTTCCGGAGGAAAGCTTATAGTTTATCCGCCGAAGGAAAGCGGTTTCAAAGCGGAGGAAAATATAATTATCGGCAATGTTGCGCTCTACGGCGCAACAAGCGGAAAAGCATTTATAAACGGTGTGGCGGGAGAGCGTTTTTGTGTACGTAATTCGGGCGCGACTGCCGTATGTGAAGGTGTGGGCGACCACGGACTTGAATATATGACAGGCGGTATTGCGGTAATTTTAGGCGCTGTCGGTAAAAACTTTGCCGCGGGAATGAGCGGCGGTATTGCATATGTGTATGACCCTTCGCACACGCTTTACAAAAATGTGAACAAAGCCCTTGTGACAACCAACGAAGTAAGCGAAAAAAGCGATAAAGAGCAGTTAAAATCACTGCTTAAAGAGCATTTTGCCGCAACATCATCACCAAAAGCAAAAGCAATTTTAGAAAATTTTGAAAATGAAGCAGGTAATTTTAAGATTATCGTTCCAAACGATTATAAAAAAATTCTTACTGAAATTTCAAAGGGAACGGCAAAGGGCTTGTCACAGGAGCAGGCTGAAATCGAAGCGTTTTATAAAGTGACGGGAGGAGGAATTTGACATGGGAAAACCGACAGGATTTACAGAATATAAAAGAA
>CACZTG010000151.1 GCA_902783995.1 uncultured Ruminococcus sp.
AAGACAGAGGCTTGCCTCTGTCTTAATTATTAATGGGTGCTAAATTATTTTAAGCAATTCCAGCAGTTTTTTGATACAAAGCTCAAAATTCACGCCATAATGGCTTCTGCCCGATGTTTTTATTGTCTGTTTTATACATTCGCATACAAAATCAACAGCCACCCTTGCCGCATCCGCAGATGAAAAATCCCGGAGCAAAGCCGCAAGCAGAGCGGAAGCGAAAACATCTCCCGTACCGTGATAAACTATATCAAGCTTATCCGAAAAAACATATTCGGTCTTACCGTTAAAGCATACCGCCGCGCCCATTTTTTCCGCGTCAAACGAAACACCCGTAATAACAACCGTTCCGCCGCAGATTGCGCACAGCTTTTCACAAAGCGTTTCAATATCTTTTTTATTTTGAATTTCACCGAGGTACGGCGTATCGGTTAAAAAACATGCCTCCGTTATATTCGGAACAAGTACGTCGGCTTTTTCGCAAAGAGCTTTCATACCCTTCACAAAGTTCATATCAAATCCCGCGTAAAGCCTGCCGTGGTCTGCCATAACGGGGTCAACAAGCGTAAGCGCGTTTTTTCCGAAATCGTCTATAAAGCTCTCTGTAAATTCGAGCTGTTTATATGAGCCGAGATATCCCGAATAAACCGCGTCAAAAGAAGCGCCGAAGCTTTTCCAGTGGTTTGCTATGGGCGAAAGCTGCGCGGTTAAATCCATAAATGTATAGCCTTTAAAATCACCTGTATGCGTGGAGAGCAGCGCTGTCGGAAGCGGACAGACTTCAAAGCCCGCGGCGCTGAGCAAAGGCAGAGCGACGGTAAGCGAGCATTTTCCTATACAGGAAATATCATTTATTGCCGCAATTTTTTTTTGTTTCTGCATGGCTTTTCCTTTCGTCAGATTATTCTGTAATATGTTAAAAATCTTCATTATTTATTTTAATATAAAAGGGGTATAATAGTCAATAGCAAAAACAACAAAATTGTTTACAATTTGTTCATATTTTTTTAAAAAAAGAGGGTTATAATTAAATCAGAACAAAAAGAAAGGGTTGATTTATATGACAGATTTTGAAAACAACATAAATTCGGATAATATTCCGGAAAACATTGAGGAAACCTCCTCAAACCTTGAACAGGCAGCCGGAACGGTATCGGAAAATACAGGAGATACAGCGCAGGGCTTTGAGCAGGCGGAAGTAAATGCTTTTAATACCGCAACGGAAACTGCCGCGGCGGAAGAAACGTCCGGCTTAAATTACACGGACAGCGCGCAGAATACGGGTTACGGCTACGGCGGCGGCTCTTACGGCGGAGGGTACAATTTTTATTCCGAAAACATAAGACCGGCAGGGAGCAAACATAAAAAATGGCACACGGTTGTCGGGGTTATAGCAGGCGTTCTCGGCGGCATAATCCTTACAACGTCTGTCGGAAGCATAGCTCTTGTAAAAAGCGGGCTTATTAAGTTGCCTTCAAATGTAATTACCGAGCAAAACACCGAGCGAAACTCAGAAAATTCCTTTGATTTCAGCAAGCTTGAGGACGGCGAAAGAGAAGCGAAATCACTTGTTGATATTGCCGCCGAGGTCGGACCGAGCGTTGTTATGGTCACAACAACCGCAACGGTAAACACTTTTTTCGGTCCTTCATCACAGCAGGGCGGCGGTTCGGGAATAGTAATCAGTGAGGACGGCTATATTATCACAAACAATCACGTCATTGAAAACGCGCAGCTTGTCAAAGCGACGCTTTCGGACGGCTCGGAGCACGCCGCGAAGGTTATAGGCGCAGACCCGAAAACGGATATCGCGGTTATTAAAATAGATGACGCTTCCAACCTTACGGTGGCTTCAATGGGCGATTCCGATAAGCTTCAGGTCGGTGAAATGGCGGTCGCTATAGGCAATCCGCTCGGCAAACAGCTTACAGGTACGGTAACGCAGGGAATTATAAGCGCCGTAAACAGAACGGTGCAGGCTTCGGAAAACACCTATATCAATCTGATACAGACAGACGCCGCGATAAACGCGGGCAATTCGGGCGGAGCGCTTGTAAACGGCTACGGCGAAGTAGTAGGAATAAACACCGTTAAATACGCGGCTTCGGGCGTTGAGGGAATAGGCTTCGCCATACCGATAAACGATGCTATGCCCATAGCGAAGGACCTTATAGACCACGGTTACGTTGCGGGCAGACCGCTTATAGGCGTTTCGCTTATTGAGGTTACAAATCAGCTTGCGGCAATAAACAATATTCCCGTCGGTCTTTATGTAAACAATGTCGAGCCGGACAGCGCCGCTTCGGAGGGCGGAATCAAGGTCGGTGACGTTATCGTTAAAGCCGACGGCAAAGAGGTTGCGACGGTTGCGGCGCTTAACGAAATTCGTGACTCCAAAAAGGTCGGCGACCCGCTTGAATTTGAAATATACCGTGACGGAAAAAATATTACGCTTACGGTGCATCTCAAAGAGGATAAAACAACAGTTCAGAAAGGCATTGAAAACTGATTTTTTAATATGTTTTAATTGTCGGCGGTGCGGCTTATTAAAAGCGGCACTGCCGATTTTTATTATATTGCAGGCCTGCAAGCTGCGCAATATGTCGTATTTTTTCATTTTTTGTATTATAATTTGTGCAAATTAATAAATTTTTTCATAAATTTTTAAGGTAATTTTTGTGAAAATAATGGAAAAATCGAAAATTGCTTGACATACGCATACCGCTTTTGGTATTATAATGTATGAGAATATCGGAAGATTTTGACTAATAAAATCAATATTTGCGGGCAGAAAGGCACTGGTGAAAGGTTATGAAAATTTTAAATTTTTTACGTTCTCACAAGCTTTTGGTGTTTTTCGCGCTTTTTTTCATTTGCGCCTTTGTGCTTACGGGAACGGTGAAATGTGAAATACTGACGTTGCTTCACAAAAACGAGTTTTCCGACCCGGAGCTGTATATTCATGATACAATGCTGTATGAAGCCGAATATGTTAAAGTGCTTAAATACAGTGACAATTCTGCTTTAATATATTATATAGATATTTACGGCGCGTTAGGGAGCATTGTATTATACCGCAAAAAAGATGGAAAATGGAAATTGAAGGATTGGGACGCGGTGTGGTCAAATGTCGGCGGAAGCGCGGACGGTGCCTTAAAGCCATATTGGTGGCATTATATAACAAGAGATTTTTTTTATAAAGAAGATAAATTATCAGCGCATGCAAACGGGCAGTAATTTTGCGGGCAGAAAGGCTTTGGTGAAAGGTTATGAAAGTTTTAAAATTCTTACGTTCTCACAAGCTGTTTATTGTATTGCCCGCCTTTATTGCGATATTGGCGCTGCTTTTCTGCATGGCTGTGCTATATATTTTCTATGCCGATATGAGAGGATATGAAACGCTTGTGTTTTCGGGGCAGGCTCCCGCTGCAAGGCGCTGTGC
>CACZTG010000152.1 GCA_902783995.1 uncultured Ruminococcus sp.
AAAAGATGCGGAAAAAGCTGCGGAAAAGGATAAGGAAAGCCTTTTATATAAGCGTATGCGGGAAAACGGGAAAATGGACGGAGAAACCTTTTTTAAGGCTCTTGATGAAGGCTGCAAAACCGCGGAAAAGGTTTATAAGCATTACATTAAGTATCTTGCAAGAGGTATAGAAAGTCTTGTGAATATATTTGGACCCGACGCTGTTGTTCTTGCCGGCGGCGTGACGCAGCAGGGAGATAAATTATTAAAGCCTCTGTATGCTGAGCTTAAAAAGGATATCCGAATAGAAATTTCTTCGCTTCAAAGTGACGCGGGCGCGCTCGGTGCGGCAATGCTTTAGGAGGAAAATAAAAAATGATATATAAAAACGCGATAATAGATAATGAAAAAAAAGATATTTTAACAAAAGACGGACTGATTGTAAAAATTGATAATGAAATAGCCGGCATAGGTGATAAAGAATATGATTTTAACGGTAAAAAAGTATATCCCGGTCTTATTGATATACACTCTCACGGCTGTATCGGATATGACACTATGGACGGCGGCAAATTGGAAGAAATGTCAATCTATATGGCAAAAAACGGCATAACCTCATGGCTTCCAACGACTATGACAATGGATTTTGAAACAATAAAATCGGTTACAAATGTTGATTTAAAGCAGGGCAGGGGAGCTGAAATTTTAGGCTTCCATATGGAAGGACCTTATATTTCACCAAAATATAAAGGCGCTCAAAATGAAAAATATATAAAAAAGCCCGATATCAATGAATTTAACGCTCTTAAAAATATTAAAATGGTGACAATCGCTCCCGAGCTTGAAGGAAGTATGGATTTTATTAAAAAATGTAATGCGGTTGTTTCCTTAGGTCATACGGCCGCGGATTACGAAACCGCAAAAGCCGCTATAAAATGCGGAGCAAAATGCCTGACGCATACATTTAACGCAATGGCGCCCATACATCATCGTAATCCCGGTCCGATAGGCGCGGCATATGATGAAAATATTTTTGCGCAAGTTATTTGTGACGGCATTCATATTCACCCCTGCGCTGTAAAAATATTATATAAAATTTTTGGCTCCGAAAGAATGATTTTAATAAGCGATTCAATGCGCGCGACAGGTCTTGACGACGGCAGCTATGAGTTTGGCGGGCAGAATATTACAGTTAAAAATTCTGTTGCTAAAACCTCCGGCGGAGCAATAGCAGGAAGCACATCAAATCTTTATAAATGCGTTTTAAAAGCTATAGAATTCGGCTTGCCGGAAAGAGAAGCGTTTAAAATGGCGTCCGAAACTCCCTCAAAGCTGCTCGGAATCAATAAAGGCATGTTAAAAGAAGGCTTTGACGCGGATTTTATTGCGGTAAACGATGATTTAACAATAAACAATATTGTAATAAAGGGCGAGATTTTTTAAGCTATTTATTCATTGATTTAAACTTACCCGGCGTTATCCCTGTTAAATGCTTAAATTGTCTTATAAAGTGATATTGATTTGTAAATCCGGTAAGGTCTGCAACCTCAGACACAGTACAATCTTCACGAAGAAGAAGCATCTGAGCGCTTTGAATACGTTTACGGGATAGGTCTTTTGCCGGCGAAATGCCGAATATGCGTTTATATATTACGAAAAACCTTGATTCGCTCATATTTACAAGCTTTGCCATATCTTCGACTGTCCATTGGCTTGCAAAATTCATATGAATTTTACTTCTTGCGTTTATAAAAAGCTCACGCTGACTGTGAGCGGGGTAAGAATTATTATATTGGCTGTGTGCTCTTGAAAGCTTTATAAAAAGCTTCTCGGCAGTGCAGTCAATTATTTTTTTATAGTGTTTTTCTTTATTCATATATTCAATTTCCATATCGGATATAAGTCTTGTAATTTCATCGCTGTCATCAGGATAATAAACGGTTTCACTTTTCAAACCAAAAGTTTTCATAAGCTCTCCGCAGGTATAATCGGAATGAAACCAATCGTGAATCAGTTCGCACAGCGGTGAAGAAAAATATTGAGCCGAGTGCAGCCCGTAAAAAACACAGCCGCCGGGATAAATTTTTGTTTCCTTTCCGTGCAAAATTGCTGTTACAGGAGTTAAAAAATGTATAAAAATAAATATATTTCCTATATCTTTTCTGTCTAAAATAAATCCTTTTTTTTCTTTATATAAAGGATTTACAGTTAAAATATTCATACAATCACCCTATAATATTATAAAATACTCAATAGAAAATGTCAATATATAAATAGTTTTTTTTATTTACTTTTATATACCTTTATGTTAAGATTAATACAAAAAGGGGTTGATTTAATATGAAATTACCAAGAAACGAATATCCGCGCCCGCAGCTTGAAAGAAAAGAATGGCTTAATTTGAACGGCGAGTGGGAATTTGAAATTGACAACGCAAAAAGCGGTATGGAAAGAGAGCTTTTAAAAGCAGATAAGCTTAGCGGAAAAATTATTGTTCCGTTTTGTCCGGAAAGTGAGCTTTCGGGAATAGGAAATAAAGACTTTATGGAATGTGTATGGTACAGAAAAAACATTGAAGTGCCGGATCTGTGGAAAGATAAAAACATTATTCTTCATTTTGGCGCGGTAGATTATCATGCAATAGTTTTTGTCAATAGCGAGAAAGTATGCGAGCATAGGGGAGGATACACCCCGTTTTCCGTAAACATTACCGAAAAGCTTAAAGACAGAGATAATTATATCACACTTTGTGTATATGATGATTTACGTTCGCTTAATCAGCCTGCCGGAAAACAGAGCGGCAGATTAAATTCTTACGGCTGTTATTATACAAGAACGACAGGCATATGGCAGACCGTATGGCTTGAACCTGTTGAAAAATGCTATGTTGACCGCTTTAAAATTGATACGGATATTGCTGTGCCTTCGGTTAATCTTGAAGTAATGTTAAACGGTGATTTTATTGGCACAGAAATAAAAATTTCCGCTTTTTGGAATGGGAAAAAAGTCGGAGGCAGAATAACAAACGCTTTTTCTTCGGCTGTAAATATAGGATTTGAATTATCCGAAAAACATCTCTGGGAAGTCGGAAAGGGTAATTTGTATGAACTGTTGATTGAACTCGTAAAAGACGGCAAAACTATTGACAGCGTAAAAAGTTATTTCGGACTGCGAAGTGTTACCCTTGACGATAAGAAACTAAAAATAAACGGAAAAACCGTTTTCGGACGCTTTGTGCTTGACCAGGGCTTTTATCCTGACGGAATATATACCGCTCCGAGTGACGAAGCTCTTAAAAATGATATTTTATATTCAATGCAGCTTGGCTTTAACGGAGCAAGATTGCATGAAAAAATTTTTGAACCGAGATTCTTGTATTGGGCGGATAAGCTTGGCTACTTGTGCTGGGGCGAACACGCGAATTGGCTGCTAAATATTACAGAAGCGGGAGCAATACAATATTTTCTTCCCGAATGGCTTGAAGCATTAAACCGCGACTATAATCATCCTTCGATTATAGGTTGGTGTCCGTTTAATGAAACCTGGGATATGTTTGGGAAAAAACAGAATGATGAAGTTATCAGAATGATTTATCTCACTACAAAAGCAATAGATAAAACAAGACCTGTAATTGACACAAGCGGAAATTTTCACGTTGAAACGGATATATTTGATGTACATGATTATGAGCAGGATGTTGATAAATTTACCTCGTTTTATAAAAAAATCAATGAAGGAATTGTAGAAGACCAGATTTACAGAAATCCTGTATTTTGCAGCCGTCAGACATACGACGGTAAAAAACCTGTATTTATAAGCGAATACGGCGGAATCAAATGGAATAAAGAAGATAATAAAGGTTGGGGGTACGGTACGCCTGAAAGCGAAGATAAGTTTATAGAACGCTATAAAGGGCTTACAAGCAGTATGCTAAATAATCCGTATATTATGGGTTTCTGTTATACACAGCTTTATGATGTTGAACAGGAAAAAAACGGTCTTATGACATATGACAGAGTATTCAAGTTTAAGCCGGAAATCTTTTACAAAATAAACACACAAAAAGCAGAAATTGAAAAAGATTAAAAACGCAGCCTGTAACTACAATGGCGGCACAATTCTTCGGTAAGCTTACGTTTTTTTAAATATGATGACATTGTTATAAAGCGTTCTGTCTGCAAAATATCGGACAGGGCGCTTTTAAAAATATTCCCGAAACAAATTATCCCTTCGGCGTCCAGACAGCACGGTACAACATCGCCGTTTGAAAGTACAGCCATTTGTGTTCTTGTACCTTGACAAAAACCGTTTTCACCGTAATCGGGCAGCTGTAAACTCGGCCATTCAAACGATTCGGAAAGATTTAAAAAAATATTTTCAGACAAAACAGAGCGATTTTTCGATAAATTAAGCGAATATTTTTCGGAAAGCTTGTTTAATATCAATTCATTTGAAGCGCCCGGATTTTCAAAAGTCCAAAGCCTTAGGGAAATCATAAAATATTTTGAAAGCTCGTCGGCAGAGGACAGGACATCATCTGAATATTTTTCCGCGTCAGCAGCATTTTCTGCAGAATGAAGTGATATATTAAGCTGTCTGATAGATTTATGCTTTTTTAAAATATCTTTCACAGCACGCAAAAGAGTACCGTTTGTTGTAATATTCACTTTTACAGGAAAATTATCGCAGATTGTTAAAATATTATCAATCTGCGAATGGGCGAGAGGTTCACCTTTAACGTGGAGATAGATATAATCTGTAAAGTGGGAAACCTCCGAAATAACATACCTGAACTCATCAGGTGACATTTCCTTCGGACTCCTTAAGGTTTTTGAACAAAAAGAGCAATTTAAATTGCAAACATTTGTAATTTCAATATAAAATCTTTTAAAACGCATTTTTTAACATTTCCTTCGTATTTATCATATAAATATAATATATCAAAAGATGCTTTTTGTCAAATAGATTTTTTGCAAAAAATGTAAAAATAAAAGGGCATTATAGAATCGACAGAAATTTTTTTGACATATAAATGTGTATTGAAGAAAAACTGAAACAACGCCTTTTTCAAGCATTTCGGAAAAAAATATAAATCATGTATTTTTTTACATAAATCAAATTAAATAAAAAAATAATTATTTAAATGATAAATATACAGAATAAAAATATTGGAATAAATCCGGAAAAAATTATGACAATAATTATTTTTTTACATACAATAATAAAAGGCAGGCATAGTTATATATTTCAGAAAAACGAAAAATACGCTTATTTAAAAATTACATTCAATATTCTCCTGTTTACAAATTATATAATTAGACAAAATATTAATTTTGTCTAATTAGCAGATTTTTTTATTATTGTTATTTAAGGGTTGACATTCCCTCTTAAATGTGTTAT
>CACZTG010000153.1 GCA_902783995.1 uncultured Ruminococcus sp.
CGCCGCGCCCATATGGTCAAAATGCGCGTGAGTAAGTATTATATATTTTATGTCCGCTTTTCCTGCCGTTTTCAATATGTGCTCCGCGTTTTCGGCAGGGTCAATAATTACAGCGGTATCATCGCTTTCAACAATGTAACAGTTTGTTTCAAGCTCGCCGAGAGATAAAGCTTTAATATTCATTTTTATCCTTCTTTTTTATTTTAAATATCGGGCGGGAACAAACCCGCCCGATTTAACATCACATATTTTTTAAGGTAAATATCTGAGAGGATTTTTGGGAACGCCGTTTATTCTGACTTCAAGATGCAGATGCGGACCTGTTGAATTGCCCGTACTGCCGACAGCTCCTATAACCTCGCCTTTTGAAACGGCTTCGCCGTTTTTAACGTATATTTTGCTTAAATGCGCGTACCAGGTCTGATATCCGTTGCCGTGGTCAACCTTAATAAGGTTGCCGTAGCCTCCGCTGTTCCAGCCCGCAAAAATAACCTTTCCTTCATCGCAGGCTTTAACCGGCGTACCCATACCGATAGCAAGGTCAACACCTGTATGAACAGAACCCCATCTCGGACCGAAGTGTGATGATATTCTCGCTCCCGATAACGGCCATGATAAGGCTCCGCTGCCGACACCCTTCGGCACGGGAGTTGTACCTATATGAATTTTGCCCGGAACGGGATACGAGAGCATTTCTTCTTTTTTAAGAACACGCTGTGATTCGTCCTCGATACCGTTGATTCTTGTTATGTCGGCTGTAATTTTGCGCCAGCCGTCCGAGCCGTAATCGGTAATTCTTGTCTGTCCTATATAAAGTGAGGCATCCTCAACTTCAACCATTGTTGTAGGCACACTTTCTTCAATAACGGCGTCTTTTATAACCGTTTTAACGTCAACGACGGGCTTCGGAGCGGGAACCTGAACGACATCACCGACTCTTATAACTATATTTTCCTCAAACTCCGGGTTTAAATCAATCAAGGTTTTGACGGTGGTTTCGTTACGTCTTGCTATGCCCCAAAGGGTATCGCCTTCCTCGACGGTGTATCCTCTTGAAGAATCCGTAACATCGTTAAGCGCGCGTACCGCGCCGTCAACCGAGCTTGCGTTTGCGTAAGTGGTTTCCTCCGAAATAAGCTCAATTTTATTAAGTATTTCCGAAACGCAAACCATACCTTCTTCTTCATATTGACTTTTAATGCGCTCTATAACTTTATTGGCGTCACGCCGCGTTCTGAGCGTAACTCTCGGCTGTCCGTCAACATATACGGTACAGCCCATAAGAATTGCGGACGAGTATTTAACCATATTCTGGCGAATTTCCTCTTCGGGAGTATAATTATCCTCCGAAACAACCTTAAGCCTGAATTTCAGCTTTTCAACCTGACCGCTGTCACTGCCGCTTAACTCTTTTATTTCTTCGTTAAGAGAGCTTCTTACAGCTTCAATTTGTTCTTTTGTTTCGGCAACGCCGATACTGTTATCCTTAATAAAGCCTTCGTAACCGAGAGAACACATTGTTATGAGCATAAAAGTAAACGCCACAATGCTTATAACAGCGTAAGCGTAAATCGCGAGCCTTCTTGTTAAATCCCTTGCGTATTCCTCAACTCTGCGTTTAGCGCCGGTGTTTTTAAGCTCATCAATATGATAAATAGCCTTTTTTCTCTTTTTTTTTGGTTTTTTGTATTTACGTTTTGTTTCCGCTTCTGAAGAAGTGTTTTCGGTCTGAACGCCGTTTTCTGTCTTTTCAAAGCTATCCATATCGTAATTTTCCTTTCATTTGTGCGAAAAATCCGTTTCTGTTTTCCGCCGACTTAACCATTTTAGCATATTTTAACCAAAAAGTCAAGTTTTGGCTTTTTTATGTTGTTACATCGGCGGAATATTTAAGTGAGAAAATTACAGGCATTATAGGTTATCATATGAAAGGCTTGATTTCGTTGAGGACAGGAGATTCAGAGATTTAAAGGACGAAATATACCTTCATTTTTCAGTCCGGCGGGCAGATAATTATCCGCCCGCCGGAAATGTTTTAAATTATACCTTATATGAATCTTTAAGCGAAACAGTCCTGTTAAAAACAATATGTCCGGGCGTACTGTCCTTATCGGCACAGAAATACCCGTTACGCACAAATTGGAATTTATCTCCGGGCTTAGCATTTTTAAGCGCCGCTTCAATTTTACAGTTAATAACTTCAAGTGAATTTGGGTTTAAATTTTTTGTGAAATCTCCGGTGCCTTCCTCGTCGGATGGATTTTCCGCATTAAACAGCCTGTCGTAAAGCCTTATTTCGGCATCCTCGCAGTGAGCGCAGGATACCCAGTGAATAGTGCCTTTAACTTTTCTGCCGTCCGGAGCGTTGCCGCCTCTTGTTTCGGGGTCGTAGGTGCAGTGAATAACGGTAATTTCACCGTTTTCGCCCTTCTCAACTCCTGTGCAGGTTACAAAATACGCTCCCCTCAGCCTTACCTCTCTGCCCGGCGCAAGACGGAAAAATTTCTTTTCGGGTTCTTCTTTAAAATCCTCCCGCTCAATATAAATTTCTCTTGAAAAAGTAATCGGCGCCGTAACGTCTTTATCACTCGGCGAAGTCTGAACGTAAAGCTCCTCGGTTTTCCCTTCGGGATAATTGTCTATAACCACTTTAACCGGATTAAGCACTGCCATGGCTCTCGGCGCGTTAAGGTTAAGATAATCTCTCACACAATGCTCAAGAAGCGCGAAATCAACAACGCTGTTTGCTTTTGCCACGCCTATGCGGCTGATAAAATCAAGAATTGCCTCCGGCGGAAAGCCTCTCCTTCGCATACCGCAAAGCGTGGACATTCTCGGGTCGTCCCAGCCCGAAACAATACCGCCTTCTACAAGCTTTAAGCATTTTCTTTTGCTTGTAAGAGTATAGTTTAAATTAAGCCTCGCAAACTCAATCTGCCTTGAGGGCTTATCAAAGAGCCCGACTTCTTTCAAAAACCAATCGTAAAGCGGTCTGTGATTTTCAAATTCAAGCGAGCAAAGCGAATGGGTAACTCCTTCCGCCGTATCGGAAATAGGGTGAGCGAAATCGTACATCGGGTAAACACACCATTTATCTCCCGTTCTGTGATGAGTCGCTTTTAAAATCCTGTAAATTACGGGGTCACGCATATTAAGATTCGGACTTGCCATATCAATTTTCGCGCGAAGAACCTTTTCGCCTTCTTCAAACTCACCCGCTGTCATACGCCTGAACAAATCCATATTTTCTTCTATACTGCGGTTTCGGTACGGGCTTTCCTTGCCCGGCTCGGTAAGCGTTCCGCGGTATTCTCTTATTTCGTCAGCCGAAAGGTCACAGACGTAAGCCTTGCCCTGCTCTATGAGTGAAAGAGCGCATTTGTACATTATATCAAAATAGTCTGACGCATAATAAACATTGCCCCATTTAAAGCCGAGCCATTCAATATCCTCTTTAATTGCGTCAACATATTCGGTATCTTCCTTTATGGGGTTTGTGTCATCAAGGCGCAGATTGCACACTCCGCCGTATTTTTCGGCAGCAGCGAAGTCAATCGAAATCGCTTTCGCGTGCCCTATATGAAGGTAGCCGTTAGGTTCGGGCGGAAAACGCGTCTGAACCTTGTCATAGACTTTTTCCTCCAAATCCTTGTCAATAGCGTCATAAATAAAATTTGTACCTAAATCAACCATTATTTTTTGCTCCATTCTATTGCTTTATCTATCCTTGAAAGCGCCTCTTTTTCGCCCAGCACCTGCATTATGGCGCATAAATCGGGCGTGTTGCGCCTGTCGGTCACGGCAACGCGGAGTGCCGTCGCGAAATCGCTGACTGCGCCTTTATAACTGTCCGGGTTTTTCTTATATTCCTTCGGATTTTTGGCATACCCCATAGAAAGCGCCAGCTCTTTAAGCTTCGCGAACCATGCCTCGTTTTCATCCGCAGGGCTGTATATCTTCTTATATTCCGTAAGAAGCGCGTAAATATTCTCTTTCCCTATTTCGGGCATATTTTCATAAGTCGGATTAAAATCGTAAAAATACGCGCTGTACTCCTCAATATCGCTCCATTTCGCGATATCCTTCCTCGGCTTTTCTCCGCCTCGCTCAATGGCGAAAATTGCTTTTGCGTAAGAAGGGTTATCCGTCAGCTTTTTGTAAAGCGGTATGTTATATTGCTCCGCCCAGCTTGTCGCAAAATCGTATATTTCATCAGCGGAATACCTTGTAACGTCATTTTTCGCGACGTCGTTAAACTTATCAAGGTCAAAAAGCGCTCCGCTGACGCTCATTTTGTCAAGAGAAAACGGAAAATCCTCATTTGGAAGCGCCGGATTATCTCTGCGCCATTCCTCATAATTTGAGTTTGCGAGCGTCAGAAGATATTCCGTAACGGCGTTTGTGGGATACCCCTGTTCATGGTAAAACGTAACAGCCGCTTCGGGGTCCTTACGCTTGCTGAGCTTTCTTTTGCCGCCGCCGTCCTCTTTCATAATGGGCGAAATGTGAGAATATTTCGGCGCCTCAAAACCGAGAAGCTCAAACAGCTGTAAATGTATAGGTGCCGAAGAAATCCACTCATCGCCTCTTATTACGTCTGTTGTACCCATAAGGTGGTCATCAACGGCGTGAGCGAAATGATAGGTCGGTATGCCGTCGCTCTTTAAAACAACAATGTCCATATCGTTTTCGGGCATTTCAATTTTACCCTTTATTCCGTCAATAAAAGAAATCCGGTTTTCCTCACTTCCGGGCGAGCGAAGCCTTAAAACATAGCTTTTACCGGAAGCAATATTCTCCTTGACTTCTTCAAGAGAAAGGTCGCGGCATCTTGTCCATTTTGCGTAATAACCGGTACGCACCTTTTCCTTTTCCTGCTGTGCTTTTATACTTTCCATATAGTCCGCTCCGCAGAAGCATGGATACGCAAGCCCTTTGCGTACAAGCTCTTTTGCGTAAGTCTGATATATTTCCCGTCGTCTGCTTTGAACATAAGGACCGTAATTTCCGCTTTCTTTTTCAAAGCCGAGGACCCCTTCATCGGGCGTTACGCCAAACGCTTCAAGACCTTTTATAATTTCGCTTACGCCGTCGTCAATTTCACGTTTTTTGTCGGTATCCTCAATCCGGAGATAAAATGTACCGCCGCTTTCCATGGCAACTCTTTTTGATATAAGCGCCGCGAAAAGTCCGCCGATGTGCAAAAAACCCGTGGGACTCGGCGCGAACCTTGTTACCTTGCCGTCTCCGCCGCGAGGCGGATATATTTTCTCATAATCCTGAGGTGTTTTTGTAATCTCCGGAAAAAGAAGCTCTGCAAGAGCGTTAAAATCCATTTTTTTCAATCCTTTCAAAGCGGGAGCAATTTTACGCTTGTCCCGAATTTATAAAAAATAATAATCGTTTAATATTTTACCAAAAAAATCAGGAATTGTCAATCATTGCAAGAAGCTCGTCCGCAATTTCGGCTTCTTTTACTTTTTTTATTATTTCACCCTTTTTAAAGAGCAGCCCGTCACCTTTTCCGCAGGCAACTCCGTAATCCGCTTCTCTCGCTTCGCCCGGTCCGTTTACGGCGCAGCCCATAACCGCGACGGTTATGTTCTTTTTGCAGGATGAGAGTGCTTTTTCTATTTTTTCGGCAAGGCTCGGCAAATCAACATTCGTCCTGCCGCAGGTGGGACATGAAACAATATTCACGCCCATCGGCATAAGCTTTAAGCTTTTTAAAATCTGCCTTGCGACAAAAACTTCTTCCACAGGGTCGCCCGTGAGCGAAACTCTTATTGTATTTCCTATACCCTGCGAAAGCACGCTGCCTATTCCGACAGCCGATTTTATGCTGCCCGCCTTAACCGTTCCCGCTTCGGTAACGCCTACGTGAAGCGGAATATCCCACTTTTCGGCAAAAAGCCTGTACGCCTCAATGGTATTTACAACATCTGACATTTTAAGTGAAACAACAATATTCTCAAAACCGTTATCCTGCAAAATTTTAATATGCCGCTCTGCGCTTTCAACAACCGCCCCGGGCGTCGGACCGTCGTATTTTTCAAGGAGTTCACGCTCAACGGAGCCCGAATTTACACCTATTCTTATCGGGATATTTCTTTCCTTTGCCGCTTTAACGACCGCCTTGACGCGCTCCGCATCGCCGATATTTCCGGGGTTTAAGCGTATTTTATCCACACCGTTTTTTATGCTTTCAAGCGCCAGACGGTAATCGAAATGAATATCCGCGACAAGCGGAATTTTTATCCTCCGCTTTATTTCCTTTAAAGCCTCCGCCGACTGCATATCGGGTACGGTCACACGTACAATTTCACAGCCCGCTTCCGTAAGCCGGTTTATCTGATTTACGGTAGCGTTTATATCGGCGGTTTTGGTGTTGGTCATACTCTGAATTGTAACAGGCGCGCTTCCTCCGATTTTTACGTTTCCGATATTAAATTGTCTTGTGTTTTCTCTTTTAAACAAAATGTTTTCTCCTGTATCTTTTTAATTTTTTATTTTTTAAAAACAAATAAATATTCATGGGCAATAAGTAAAAAATTATACTTTA
>CACZTG010000154.1 GCA_902783995.1 uncultured Ruminococcus sp.
CTTCATCTGTATCGTCCTGCGGCATATGACTTTTCTTTATTGTTTCAAACATCTTTTCAATACCATCGGTATCGGCGACAAAATATGATATGCCGTTTATATCTTTTGCTTCACCTGGCATCTGGTAAGAGGTTATGGCTTCTTCGTCAAAACCCTTAACAAAATTCGCATATTGAATTGCGTCCTGAAGTCCTATATCGGTATCGACAAAATCCATAATCGCAGGCACAAGTGAACCGACTCTCTTAACAAGAGATGAGTTTATTTTTTGCTTATAAAGCGCTATAATAAAATCTCTCTGCACTTCCGTACGCTTAACATCGCCCATAGGATATCTTCTGAAACGCACAAGCTGCTCTGCCTTATCACCGTCCAAATGCTGCTGCCCTTCTTTAAGATCTATATATAAATCCTGATATGGGTCTTCATAAAACATATCCTGAGGCACATAAAAATCAACACCGTCAATTGCGTCAATAACCTTTCTGAAACCCTCATAATTAAGAAAGACATAATTGTCAATTTTAACATCGAGCAAATCCTCAACCTGCTCCACGACAAAATCCTCTCCGCCAAGCTGCAAAGAAGCGTTAATTTTGTAAGTTCTGCCGTTTATTTTTACCATTGTGTCGCGAAGCACCGAAATAATATCAACCGTTTTGCTTTTCGCGTTAAGCTGAACAAGCATCATTACATCTGCATTTATTTTTTCCTTGTCCGAGCCTATGACAAGAATCCTTTTGTCTGTAAGCATAACGGGTGAAACATTATCCGCAAGCTCCACAAAAAAATGAATCGCGTCCTGCCATGCATATGCCGCGGCTTCACTCGGACTCATACCGTTTCGTCTTGCCTCAAAATAATCGACAGCAAAAATGCCGCCGCGCCATGCGACAAGCATAAGCCCGGCAATAAGCAGCGTTAAAAACAAGGAACGTAAAAATGTTTTAAAATTAAAATGTTTTTTGCCTTGTTTTTTATGCTTTTTGGTGTTGAATTTATCGTCTTGTTCGGTGATAAAATCTTCTTCACGCGGAGCGTTGTCCGGAAGATTATCCTCCGGTCCGATTCCATTATAGTTCATTACGTACATCCTTCCGGTTCAATAAAGGAAAATTAATCTTTGTTTTTAAGAAGGTCTCTTATTTCGGTAAGCAGCACTTCTTCATTTGAAGGAGCCGGCTCTTCCGCGGGAGCTTCTTCCGGTTCGGGTTTCTTTCTCTTTGCTTTTGAAATAAGCTTAATTACAATAAATATACTGAGAGCAATCAATATAAAATCTATAATGTTTTGAATAAACAAACCGTAAGCAAGCTTAATCGGTTCGCCGTCGCCTTCGGTCGGAAGCGTATATGCAAGGTCGCTTATGCTTACTTTACCTGTTATAAGGCTGAGTGCCGGCATAATAATATCACCTACAAGCGACGTAACTATTTTACCGAACGCGCCGCCGATAACAACGCCGACCGCCATATCGACCACATTCCCTTTGAACGCAAACTCTTTAAATTCCTGTACAAACTTTTTCATTTTTGATTTTCCCTTCTTATGTAAATTTTATTTAAAGCAAAAAACTTTCCATTTCCCGCTTTTTTGACTGTCTTTCGGTTACTGTTTCTTCCTCCGGCAAAATCTCTGCTTCCGGAAGAACCTCAATTTCAAGCTCCTCGGGGGCTTCAAGCCCAAGCTTTTTGGCGCGGTAATGATTGCCCCAATTTGTCATTGCGTTTATAACGGGCTTTAAGGTCTCTCCTGTTTTTGTAAGGCTGTATTCAACCTTTGGCGGAACCTGAGCATAAATTTTGCGCCTTATTATGCCCTTTGCTTCAAGCTCACGAAGCTTATTTGTCAAAACCTTCTGCGTAACGGTTTTAAGACCGCTTTTTATTTCCCCAAAGCGTTTTGTCCCTTCAAGAAGCTCACGCACAATGAGAATTTCCCATTTATCACCTATTACCGACAATGTGGTTTCAACAGCGCCGCCTTCCAAGAGCTTTTTCATATAAACGCCCCCTTAAATAAAGGTTTATTTTGTAATATGGTATCTATTATATACCATTTTTTTTCAAAAATCAATACTTTTCAAAATTTCATACCGTATTTTTTCAAATCGACTTTATGGTTTATAACTTCAATGCCTTCTTTTTCAATCCGGCGTTTTTGCTCGTTTTCGCCGCCAAAAACAAAATTCGGCGCAAGCCTTCCACTCGCGCTTACAACCTTATAACAAGGGTATTTGTCTCCGTCGGGATTGTGATGAAGCACGTTTCCCACATATCTCGCAAGCCTTTTGTTTCCCAGAAACTCTCCTATCTGCCCATATGTTACAACTTTTCCGTATGGAATGGTAAGAAGAAAATCAAAAATGCTGTCCTCCATATGCTTCACCCACTCTGTATATTTTATTTTCGGTTACGATAACATTAGCGCCGATATCAGTGCTTTCCGCATCTATTAAACCATTTTTTAAAAGCTGTGATTCAAAACAAGCCGCGGCAACAAACACGCTTTTGCCGCTTAAAAATCTGTCGTAACAGCCTTTTCCGAAACCTATCCTGTTTCCTTCAAGGTCAAAGCATATACCCGGTAATATTACGATATCGGGCGTTTCAATCTCGCTTTCGGGCGCTCCGACCGGTTCATACACACCAAAACCGCTTTTAATAAGCGGTTCACCCGTAAATTTATAAAATTTAAGAGAAAAATCGGCAAATGTTTTAGGAAGCGCAACGGTTTTCCCGCTTAACAAGGCTGTTTCGATAAGTCCGTCAACATTTACCTCCTGCGGCAAGCTTTTATACAAAAAAACCGTTTTCGCGCTTTTGTATTCATCAAGCTCCGATATTTTTTTGCATATCAACATGGATTTTTCAGCCTTATTCATTGTCCCTTGACGTACTTTTATATATTCTTTTCTTAATTCGGCTTTGTTTTGCATTATTCGTCTCCGATAATTTTTTTAAGAAAACTTTTTCTGTGAACGGGGCTTACGCCGTATTTTTCTATCATTTCGTAATGCAGCTTTGTGCCGTAGCCCTTATGTTTCGCGAACTGATATTCGGGATATTTTTTATCAAGCTCTTTAAGGTATCTGTCCCTGCTGACTTTCGCGAGGATTGACGCCGCCGCGATTGAAAGACTTTTCGCGTCACCCTTTATGACACAGGTATGCGGAACAGTCATATCCTTAACGGCGTCACCGTCAACAATCACATGTTCCGGACGTACCGAAAGAGCGTCAACTGCTTTATTCATAGCCTTGTAGGTAGCGTTTCTGATGTTTATTTCATCAATAACCTTTTCGTCCTCCGAAGCGACCGCCCACGCAACCGCTTTGCACGTTATAATATCAAAAAGCTCCTCGCGCCTCTTTTCGGAAAGCTTTTTTGAATCGTTTACACCTTCAATAACGCA